>CAYGIM010000093.1:1956-4003 GCA_964349895.1 uncultured Candidatus Peribacteria bacterium
TCCAGAAAGCTGTCAATCAAAGCGTTAAGAGCTTTAAAAAAAAGCCAAATTCTACCCATACATTTGCTCCTTTTATATTCTTCTATGAAAGAGTGATACGAGTGCTAGCAGTAAAGCCAGCATCGACCAAGAAATGAGTCTGAAAAACATCACTCCTTCTTTTGAAGTTCTACATTTTTGTATTAGCATAGGATTACTAGCACATCCCAAATAGATTGCAATACTCTTAGGGGAACGATGAAAAATAGATTATATGCAAGAAACCATCTTTGTTCTGTCATCCCCTTGCAGAAGGGGATCCAGGCGATAAACCATTGCATTACAATCTCCTGGATCCTCGATCGGTGTCGAGGATGACCCGAAGATCTATTTTGCATCGTTTCCCTAGAACTTCTGGCTTTGCCACATGGTGTAGAAGGCTCCTTGTTTTGCCATAAGCTTATCAAAACTGCCGTCCTCGATGACCCGGCCCTCCTCGATCACGATAATCCTATCCATCTCACGGATGGTTGTAAGCCGGTGGGCGATCACTACGGCCGTCATCCCTGCAAGGATCTTGTGGAGCGAGTCCTGGATCAGCTTCTCGGACTCGATATCCAGATGCGACGTCGCCTCATCCAAGAGCAAGATCTCAGGCTTCTTGATCAGTGCTCGTGCAATACCAAGCCGCTGCCTCTCTCCTCCAGAAAGCTTAATCCCCTTCTCCCCGATCAAGGTACTATCTCCATCAGGAAGCTTAGCTATTACTTTGTCGAGATGAGAGATGCTATAGATCTGCTTGAGCCACTTCTCATCTACTTCTTCAGTAGGTAATGCGAGAGTGATATTTTCTCGCAGTGACATATTAAATACTTCTGTATCTTGTAGCACAACAGATACTAGACCCAGATATGACTCACGCTTAATATCCGACAACGCGATATCATCCAAACCAATATAGCCACTTGTTGGCTCAAACTCATTGAGCAACAGTCGAAATAATGTGCTCTTACCAGCTCCAGACCTCCCGACCACACCCACCTTTTGGCCCCTAGGAATAGTAAGTGATACATCACTAAGTGAATCAAACTCCTTGGAATCGTACCGAAAAGTAGCTGCTTCGATTCGGATCTTATTCCATAAAGTGATACCATACTCTCCTTGTTTCTCAACCGGTACGTCAAATACTTCTTTTACCTTTTCTAAACTGTGCCGTGCATCTTCGAGATCTTGAGAGAATCGGCTTACCATATCAAGTGAATGCAGAAACTGATTGATGTACCGGTAAAAGATTACAACCAAAGCAATATCTAGGAGGCCCAAGGATACACTGTACGTAACATAGAGTAGACCGACAACCAAGGCCACAACTTGTATAACACTACTCAATCCCCACTGTAACCTAATGATCTTTTGAAGCCTGATGGCGGCCAGAAAGAATACTTGTGTGTATATGGCGATCTGTTTTTCAATCTTAGGAAATAGGTTGAGCACTTTGGCTGTTCGTATATTCCCATAAATCTCAGCCACTACAGAAGTTTGTTCTTCCCGTGACCTATTTCGCTCTTCCTGGGCCATTGAGCGCTGAACGCGAAAGTGCTTTGCATTGAAGAAGTACAGAACTCCAACTGCCAACATATACGGTATAAAGTGCCAATCAAAGTACAACATGACACCAAGCATTCCCACAGTTGTTGCTATGATGTCTATAAAAGAATAATTCCATAAGCTCATCATAATATCTATCTGGTTGCTTCCTGTGTAAACACGCCCGAGCTTTTTACCTGTAATTAATTCTTCATGCCAAAGTATAGGTAACTTCTCCATGTGTTTCAGGCAACCTCTCTCAAATGAAAGCTTGGTGCTTACGGCAACCTTTACATTTAGATACGTAGCGATGTGACTGCAAATGATAGAAAAGATCTCGACCACACACATCCCCAACAAATACATGTAAGCCAGCTGAATATCTGCCTGCGGTAACTTTGTAAGTGTACTTAAAAAGAAACCAAAAAGTATTGGAGTACCTACCGTAGAAGTATTTGCAAGTAACCTCAATATGGACATG
>CAYGIM010000094.1:0-3931 GCA_964349895.1 uncultured Candidatus Peribacteria bacterium
GTTTTGTAACGATAGCATTTCAAGATGGTGCACTTATCATGAAACCTGTACAGACTCGTGAGGAGTTTTTGCAAGAGCTTGATGATAGATATGATGATTGGAAGAAGAATGGAGGGGGTATTACTCTTGCTGAAATGAAGAAGAAGCATGGCCTCTAAGAAGTACTCATTTCTCTATACAAAACAAGCAGCTCAAGACTTTGATAGCTTACCCAAGGTCATACAAAAGCAGATATCTCAGAAACTTCTATTCCTTCAGGATAATGAAGTTGTATTTGAGCATTCTTTAAAACTAACTGGTGCAGAAGACAAGTATAGGATTCGTAGTGGTGATTATAGGATCATATTTAAGCCAGATAAGGACGGTGTCTTGGTTATTCTTCTGATTCTTCGTATTGCTCATAGAAAAGATGTATATAGATGATTCTGTTGATGAAGGCTTCGAAGCTGATATAATCAGTCAGTCATCCACCGTAGGTCCATAGTTTAACGGTAGAACAACGGTCTCCAAAACCGTTAGTGAGGGTTCGATTCCTTCTGGGCCTGCCAGAAAATCATCATTACACTCTGATTTTGAGTAATGAGTAGTTTGTGTGAGCATGATGGAATGTCATGTGTATTTGATCAGATGTAGATTTTCCCTTCAATACTCATTACCCAAACTCACACATGCGTTAGGCTTGTTATTTATATTCAAAGTGTTGATATAAAGTACCAATATGCTATAAACCAGCTGATATACTAACCTAAGCTATATGGCAAAGGAACTTACCGCACGTGAGCACGGAGATCAGCTTATGAAGCAGATCGGCGATGTCGAGGTCAGATATGACCTTGGGGATATAGAAAAGATAGATACCTATATACATTCCCCAGCAAATATGGGTCTCTCAAAGCTTTCACAACAAGAGATCAAGTTTGTAGTATTTGATATCTTGGACCATGGACACATACATGGTGTTGCGCTAGGAAAGGACTCTAGGGATGCACACAATATAGAACAAGGATTTAAGAGACTACCGCGGTCGGGTAAGTTGATACGTCTTAATACGCACAATGATAATTTCTCGGACGATCACGTTGCATTGCCGTTTGGATACAGGACACTTTGGGATCATGTACACTCACTTGATGATCAGGGAGAGTTCTTTGCCGCGCAATCAGGATATGAGCTTCCGACGAAAGACTTTGCTGCATGTACTAAGTTTCATGATCTAGCAGAGCAGATTATAGGTGATGCTCCGGAGTACTCGACAAAGGAAACTGCAGGGAAGTTGCACAAGACACCAGAAGAAAAAGCAGCGCAGGAGTTTATCGCCAACTGTATGATGGAGCGGAGTATGCCTACTGCGGAGATTAGAAACTATTATGCGAGTATCATAGATCTTCTCGCAGGTGAGAATCCTCTTCGAAGATTCTTTGATATGATAGATAAGATGGACTATCACTTTCCCGTGATGCGTTATCTCCTCATGCTTCGAGGACTACCACATGGTGAACGTGAGCTCTACTTCAAGTCATTTATGAATGCATTCATCGCAGGTTTTGATAATCGCTTTGATCCATGCGGGACGTATACAGACGATGCTAGAGCTTCCTTGGACACTCATGTGATAGATCCAATTGTCACGTTCTGGCGGCGTCTAGGTGATCCAAAGGTGGCACGTCAGCTTTTTAACGAAGATATGAGTGCGTTTGCATATCTTTCACCAAAGCAACAACATGAAGCATATCGCTTACTCTTCGAGCGGCCTATGCATGTGCTCGGGCAAGATTAATCTCGCATTTAATGAAAGTCGAGACTAAGTCTCGACTTTCATTCTTAAGCATCCAGGTCGAGCGTCTGGTCGATGCGGACTTGGGCGACAAACTCAGGATCGTGTGAGACGAGGATCATCGCGCCTTTGAACTCATGGAGAGCCTTGGCTATGATCGGTAGGTGGCGGAAGTTGATGTGGTTGGTCGGCTCGTCGAGGATGAGGATAGCCGGCTTGGTGAGCACGAGCTGAGCAAACGCTACAAGACCCTTCTGGCCCTCGGAGAGACTTCCTATCTTGCGGTTGATGATGTCACCTGTGATGAGGAAGCCTGCAGCAAGACCTCGTATCTCTTGATCGCTCTTGTCACCCTTGAGGAGCATGAGTGAGTGATACACAGTGTCTTCGAAATCAAGATTTGAAAAGTCTTGTCGGTAGTAGCCTACGGTTAAACCTTCTTTGATCTTTGCTCCAGGTGCTTTACCTGTGGCCATTGCTTCGAGGAGAGTACTTTTGCCGATCCCATTTGGTCCTGCGAGAAGCAGATGGTCATTCTTTTGCAGGATGACGTCAGCTTTTTTCTCTGTGATAAGTGAGCCTCCATACATTACGGTAAAGCTATCGATACCGAGGAGCTTACCACTCAGGCCTTCTTGTGCAGGTATGATAAATGGTCGGATCTTTCTATCCTCTTTGCGGATCTCTACGCGCTCCTCATCCAGTGACTCTGCCTTTTCTCGCATCCGTTTTGCTACTGAGCGGAGCTTTCCTCCCTTGTGAGCAAACACGTTGGCTTGATCCTTGTTGGCTTGTATCTCTTTTGCCAGTCGAGCATTCTTCATGTTCTCTTTTTCGCGTCTGACCTCGATCTCCTCCTGCAGATCATAATAGTTACCTACATACTGATCAACCCTTTGAGTATGTACATCCAGATAGAGGACACCATCAGTAAACGAGTTGAGAAAGTCTGCATCGTGTGAGATGACAATACACGTCTTGGGCGAGTTCTGTATAAAGCTGGTGAGATGTGCTATGCCGGCGGGGTCGAGATTATTGGTTGGCTCGTCGAGCAGAAGCACATCCGGATCTTGGATGATGGCTGCAGCAAGCAAGAGTCGTGCTTGTTGACCACCCGAAAAGTCCTTCAGCTGTTTATCTATGGGAGCCTTGAGATTTACGATGTCGAGGACATTGTCGATGCGTCGCTCGATGTCATATATGGTCTCGGTGAAGCACTTTTGGAAAAACTCTAGTACTGTGCAAGTAAGATCAGTGCGAGGTAGAACCTGACGAGCAATACCAATAGTGACACCTGGAAAGATATTCACGGCACCTATTTTGGGTTTGAGATCACCAGTGATGAGTTTGAATATCGTACTTTTGCCTGCACCGTTTTGTCCCATGATAGTGATCTTGGTACCTTCGCGGACATTGAAGTTCACCTCGTCTAAAAGCGGGTGACCCCGCTCGTACTCATAGGTGACTTCTCGAAAACTGATCAGCGTCTTGTTGCTGGACATAGTGGTTGGAAATTGATTCCTAGAGCATAAGCTATGATGCGCTTTAGGTAAAGAGATTATGCATTAGCGGAGGTCATGAGTTGCTATGTTGAAATCGGGTTTTGATTTGCTTAAGATTATGACTATTGAAATACCTACATGGGATTACGAAACGATCGCATCGGTTTACCATGTATATGTTGTTTTCTATGTATGGAACAGCTAGAGAGTCAGAGTGAGGAGCTTACTAGATTGACTTGATCAGTTTCTTGATCTTTTCGTTGATATTCCATTTGGGAGGATAGAAGTACTCTATGGGGGAGTACTTTGACGAGAATGTTGCTTTGATGCGGACTCGGTTGCTCGCGAGCTCGGGGAATGCCACTCGACAGTACTTGTCTGTCTCACAGAAGAGACCCTGGCAATCTATGAGCATGAGAGGCCTACCCCAGAGGGAGTGAAACTCTATACCTAGTCTCCTGAACTCTTGTTCCTGATGCTCTTGCATCCATCGAATGATATACCCGGGAGTTTTGCCTCCCAGATCCACAAAGCACTTCTTGAGACCTCGCTGTGATCCAGGGCCTACCACTGTAAAGTCGTTCTCATCAAAATCTATGACTTCACTATAGTTGATGTCCGTGGCTAGTTGGTAGGCCATGAAGTCTCCGATGAG
>CAYGIM010000095.1:0-3829 GCA_964349895.1 uncultured Candidatus Peribacteria bacterium
GGTCAAGGAAGTCGCAACTGTTTTTGAAATGGTTGAACCTTTTTGGGACAAGATGAGCACCTCATTTATGAATGGGCTCAAAGAGCTTCGCAAGCAAGCCAACGACTTGGTCCAAAAGACCGGCCAACGTCTGGCCATGATTCTTCAAGACATCGTCGATGATATTGCTCATGTCGAGCAGTTCAGTCGCGATATGCTTCAAGAGTCTCAGATGGTCCTCGGTTACTCTTCTGGTCTCGTTAAGTCGGTTAAGGCAGCATTGCCGGTGTTTCAGCCGGCGCACGATGCCGTTGCTGAGAAGCTCCACCTGTTGGGCGTCCGGCTTCAGTTGGAAGTCATGCACAAAGACGAGGCTCCTCAGGTCGTGAAGCCAGTTATGGAGCTGGCTCTGGCCTAGCCGATTGGCTGGCCAAAACCAAAAACAAAACTTAGTTTGATCCATTGGCGGGGTACTCATTCGTACACCCGCCAATTTCGCGTGTCTGGAGAAACTTTTGATGAATAAACTGGCTTTGAATCACCGTTGTTATAAGTTGGCTTATGAGCCTCCTTTTTGGTAGCTTACTTGAAGATGGATTGCTATCCGCCTCGGCGGATAGCTAGCAATGACATATATAAAGCCAATATCTTGACGGTGGCTGCAGGTAGCGTAGGCTGTGGCCAAATTTGGTCTTTGACAGACCGTACGAATTAGGCGGTGAAGTAATGAAGATACATGACCAGAGAGCTGCACGTTTGCGTGAGCTCGTGGAGAAGTATACTCAAGAAGAAAGTGATAAATGGGGAAAGATCTTTTCCACTGATTCTAAACAGTTTTATCTATGGGTGTCTTGTCCCATAACTGTGTTGCCTATTTCCTGGTTGATAATATGGCTTTTCAAGCTACCTATTACCATGAAGTATGTATATGATAACTTCTTGTGGTTATGGCTAGGGGGTGCTTTCCTTGGCTGGTGCATCGTAATGATTGCTCAGGCACGCATTACAACCTTTTACATCCACAAGAAGTATGCCGGCCAGATCTTGAAGGATCTTCTTGCTGATACATCTTGGAAGACTACCCAAGAAGAAAAAGACTACTTTGAAGTCATGTCGGATCTCGGTGTAGATGCTGAGGAGATGCTACATGATTTCGTGGGAGGTGAGTCTGTCACCTCACTTATCTTGTCAGACATGAAAGAAGACACATGGAGCGATCCTTTGGAACGCCTTAGTGTCCGTGAGCTTCAGAGATATCTCAATGGGAACGCAGGTCTCCAAGATATTCTCGATATGTTTGGCATATCAGAGAACACATTAAAGGCGACTTTCACTCGTGCATATCGTAGACAGGCAGGGAAGTACGTAGACCTGCACAATAAGGCTATTGCTTCGAGAAACAAGATAGACGAAGAGCGCTATCTGCTTGCACGTAAGTGTATAAACAAGTATGCGGACGAGATACGGAAGATGTATGAAACGAGAGGAAAGATCTATGTATGATGATGAGCCTTTGAGTGCCGAGCGAAAGAAGTATATCGAAGTTCACGAGAACTTCTTGCCGATTGATATTGATGAGCAAGTTGGCATAGTTTCTATAGGAATTGTAGTTGCGTATATAGCCCAACTCATAGCACATATTATATGTGCTTATCTCGGATATACGTCTTGGGACATGGTTCGTCTTACTGTCGGATCAGGGTTTGTATATCTTCCATTGCTGTACTTTGCAGTGACGTGGCCCTGGTTTACTCAGGAACGATATGATGTTGAGCGTGCGCTCAATAGCGCTTTCTACAAAGGAAAGTATTCAGATACGTTCCAGACAATATTTTTGCAAGGACGTATGGACTTGTATCCAAACGACGGGAAGTACCATGTAATATCGATTACATCTTTGTTGGGATTTCTTGCCTATATGCTCTTTGCATTTCATCCATGCTTTCACTTTAGCTTGTCTCAGGTTATTGCATTGCACGCATGTGCTACATTGTCACTGATCATATCGGTAATCCACAAAGTTACGTGGATGAAGAGCTATTTCAGCCCGGATATTGAAGCAGATCTGAAACGCCATGCCAAGTACTTTGATTTCTACTTTCGTGAGGCTGGTGTTGGGCGTGAAGACCTGAAGGTCAAAGAACGAGATTCAGCTTCTTCTTTGCCGCCTGGTAATGGGAAGAAGAAGTTGAAATAAAACTTTAATATGACAGATAAAAATAAACAAAAAGTTCTGATTCAAGTTGTGAATCAGAGCTTGCCCGGGCTGCTTGCAGTCCGGGCTTTTTGGTTGTGGGGGAAACAGTTATTCAAACTAAAACCCGAGTCTTTGTAATAGCTTAAGACTCGGGTTTGAAGAGAAATCTCAGAAACTTTATTTGAATTAAATGAACTGGATCCCCGATGAATACTCGGGGATGACAACCAATTGGTTCAGGCATAGATATCTGGATTGCCACGGGTACTTGCAACCTGTCCGCCATAGCTTTGGCGAAGGCTGGATGACATACCTCTAAGATTACTCTGCGAGATCTTCGCCAAGGTCGGCCATCTCTTGCATATAGGGCTCGAGAGCCTTCAGTACCTGGGCATCGAGGGCTTCGACTTTGCTGCCGTATACTTCCTCGACTTTTACTTTGTCTTCTGGTGTTTGAGCCGCCTCAATATCTTTCAAACGCGCATCAAAGAGTGTGTTGTACTCTTCGCGGATCTTTTCAGTATCAAGATCCGCCTTTTCAGCGATCTCTTCCGCTTGAGATAAAAAGTGCTCGATCTGGAGAAGATCGTAGTAGTTCTCGTAGATATTGTGGATGTTGTCTATCTCCTCATCCATCTTTGCCTCGAGCGCCTCTTCTACCATGTCCATCTGGTCATCGGTCAGAGATCCGGTCTCGGTAAGTACGGCTGTGATATCATCTTTTTCTGTGTCTAGGATGTCGAGATGGGGGAGGATGTGGGTCAAGAATGTGTCGATATGCATGATTTGTATAGTTAAAGTGTGAGGTCGAAACCGGGTTTTCGTAATAGCTTAAAACCCGGTTTCAAGATACGAAGATTGTACCCCTTTTTCGTATTAGTCAAAGCTAAGAAGATGAACCTAAGGTATTGTACTGTTATTTGTAATGAGTCAAACCCCAGTTTTAAAATGTAGCGGAGGTTCTATGCTACTGAAAGCACGCCACCTTTTATATGAGCCTTGATACTCTTTCCATTTACTACCCAGATATCAGTAGTCGTATCTTTTTTGACCGCTCCTTTGAGGATTGCGGCCTTTATCGTGATGAGTTGATTGAGGGATGGCTTGATCTCTTTATCTTTCATAGTAGCTACGATGTCTGCATATGCTTCGAGGACTGTGTCGAGCTGTTTGCTAGGTGATGATGCGAGGAATGCATTCATATCTACGCTTGAGCCGGTTGTGATATCTGAACCCATGTCTTTCAGTGTGTCGTCGAGCTTGCTTGCAGAGACATTGTATTTAAGCACGTTCATCTGATCGCGAATGCTTGCATACTTCTCTTTGTCATTTGTACCTTGTAGATCAAAGGATCCAAGATCTATCTTGAGTTTATCATCTTTGCTTAGGTGATTGTTCTCGAGCTCGATGTGTTTCGCAAGCTTTGCTTTGATCGTATCTAGCTCTTTGAGGCTTGCTTTCTCGTGCTGCTCTAGTCGCTTTTGTGCTTCTTTTGCATTATCACGGTCTTCTCGTAGAGGTGAGATCACAGCATTGAGTTCCGCATGCTCGCGAGCCACACCTCCGACAGCAAGCGCTTTGATGGCATCGATTTGCTTTTTCTCTTCAGTAATAAGATCTTTTCTCTTATCAGGAGTCGTTTTGGGACTATTT
>CAYGIM010000096.1:0-3778 GCA_964349895.1 uncultured Candidatus Peribacteria bacterium
GTACAAGAATATCGGTATGTGCTGAGAATAATTTCCGATATATTCTTGAGCGTTTTGATAAAGTGCTTATTCTTACTTGGATTTAGCTTACTCTTAGCGAACTATTATGAGAGGATATCCGGGTTGTTTGATCACACTTGAGGGCGGAGAGGGGGCTGGTAAGACTACACAAGTACAAAGTCTTGAGCGCGAATTGTCTCAGGATGGGCACAAGGTTGTGACTTTGCGAGAGCCAGGTGGCACATTTTATGGTCAAAAGATTCGCGAGGTGCTTTTGAATCCTTACCCAGATGAGGACCTCGATTCTGGAGCGGAGATGTTTTTGTATCTGGCATCAAGAAGACAAAATGTAAGTCTCAATCTTGAGCCTGCTCTTGTTGCTGGTAAGATCGCTATTATGGATAGATTTGTGGATTCTACACTTGCGTATCAAGGGTATGGCCGAGGTTTGGATGTTGATCAATTGCGAGAATTAAACCAGATTGCAACCAAGGGCATCAACCCTGATCTTACCGTACTCTTGGACATGGATCCGAAGCTTGGGTTTACTCGTATTCAAGGGGTACGTGAAAAAGATCGCTTAGAGCAAGAACGAATCTCATTCTTTCATAAGATCAGAGCAGGTTTTTTATCTCTTGCTGAGCGCGAACCAACCAGAATCGTGATTGTTGACGCATCTCGGGATGTGCAATCTGTATACACTGATATTCGAAATGCTGTGTATGCAAAGTTGGAAGAGTTAGGCTTTTAATCCATTGACCCGATATTGGTTTGGGCTTTGAAGTAAGAGCGAATTCATGTATAACAGTTGGGTCCTTATACGACCTCGTAGTTCAACGGATAGAACAAGGGTTTCCTAAACCCTAGATCTGGGTTCGATTCCCGGCGTGGTCACCAGTAAAGTTTTCGTTACACTCAAACTTTGAGTAGTTAGTAATTTGGTGTGAGCATGAAGAAACAAGTTACGAAGACTTTACCCCTCATTACTCACACTATTGCTATTGCCAATAGAAAGACTTAGGGTAAAGGAGAGGTTGTTGTTTGTGTGACAAAGTTTTCCTTAAGTCTTATCCTCAACCTGATCCTTGTATCACGTATATGAATATATTTGGTTGCACACATGAGATTATATAAAGTACGGGGAGGAACTGAGCAGAGCTTGTATGCCAAAGAGTACAATATTGGTATAGGCATCAGCCTGGGAAACAAGTGGTTTACGGTGGAGAATATCTTGGGGCTGGTAGAGTGGTCACTGCTTCATACCAAAGAGTATGTAGTCATATATGTCGCTGATAGTATTCATGCTATCAACGTAGAGGTCCGGAAAAGAAAACATGCTGATAAAGCCCGGGTGATAGCTCTAGAGATGGGAGCCCAGATCATAGAGGAGGTAAAAGATGCTGTGGAAAAGAGATTTTTAGCTGATCAGTGCACAAGGATTCGCTATGCGCGATGGGAGGAGTTGCTTACCGATCAGTTTCAAGAGAAGATTGCTTATCTCTATAAGCGATATCGAACTGATGAGTCCTTCTATACTGCTGTTGTACATATCGTCCAAGATGCAACTCAGTACGAAATCAGAAACTTTACGCAAGAGGAGATTACTCGACTAGGGGAGTACATCGTCGAAGAACTTCCAGAAATATTAGCTCGGACGCCTATAAGTGGCCTATCTTTTGATGCCTATGCGTATCCTTTTGATGGTAAGCTCGCAGAATTTGTAGAACGTATCCAAAATGGGGAGATCTTTCCAGAAATTAGAGATCATGTCATGACCACCGAGCCCAAGGTGTTTTTGGAAGTGAGAGAGTAGAGCAGTTATGATGTTGTTTATCACATTGTCCTATAATTACATGCGGTCGCGTATGTTTACAGGACATGTAGTAGGATTATAGAGTCTAGTACTTTTGTTCACGTACTTGTGAAGTTGTTGAGACATTTGGAGTGTGGCTAATGGAAGAAGCAGAAAGAATCTTTCCAGATAAAGATTAATCTTTGCTATCCCCAATGCCAGACTTTTTACACGGTCGTGTATATTTTGTGGCAGGATAGTAGAGAAATGCAGTCGGACAATAGATATCTATTCCACCAGCTTCAGCACGTACATCAATGCTATTCCGGCAAAGACCATGAGTGTAGATATAGCGTAGATCTGCTTGTCTTTTTGCGTGTTGAGCTCGGGGATGAGATCTGAGAGAGATATATAGAGGAAAGAAGATGTTGCGAGGAGGAGGCCGTACGTCTCGATGTTTGATACAAACGGTGCTGCCACAAAGACGATGCCAGCCCCGATAAATGCGGTGAGTGCTGAGACGAGATTCCAGAGCATGGCTTTCTGTACACTCCAGCCGCTTTTTAGCAGCACTGAAAAATCACCGAGTTCGTGGGGAACTTCGTGAGCAATGACTGCAAATGTAGTTGCCCATCCAAGAGGGGCCGAGATCAAGAAGCTTGATGCGATGAGGATACCATCCAGGATATTGTGTACACCATCGCCTATGATGATCAGTTGTGGTGTCAGGCGAGAAGTATGCTCGTGATGATGGTGCTCGGCCGAGCTGCTATGACTATCGTGGTGGAAGTGTAGGAACTTCTCGAGGACGAAAAAGAGAAGTATGCCGAGGAGGATGATAGCGGAGCTTTTCATGCTTAGGCCGTTTTTGCCGATCTCGGGTAAGAGATGCAAAAAGACCTCACCAAGCTGAGCGCCGCAGGCGAGGCTGATGAGATACCAGAGGACGATATGATTGTAGCGAAGATGAAACGCTATTGGGATCGCCCCGACGAGTGAGATGAGACTCACGATCGTGATGGCTACAAGAGTTAGGATCAGTGACATTGAAGGAAAAGAATGATTCAAGGAAATGTTCAAAACATTCCGTCATCCCGGACAAGAGAGTATTCGAACGCGATCCGGGATCCAGAAATTTAACAGAAACCTTAACAAAACGTAAATGGAACTGGATTCCACATGAGTACTCTGGAATGACAGAAGGGGGATCTGGATTCCCGACGAGGGCCAGGATCAGATTCATAACTATAATCTGTCTATCTAAGAGGATTGAAAATCAATTCAGTTCAAGGAAGCAAGGATTGAGACGACAGAGGTGTAGTGTGACTACATTGATGGAGCGAAGACGCAGCTGACGCCGAAATGGATGATTTTCAGGCCTCTTACCCTAAGCTTTTGTCTCATTAAATGTCTCGTGCTTTCGTGTACGAGGGTTGTACTTCTTGAGGCTGAGCTTCTCTTTCTTTCCGTTGCTCTTGCGAGTAGGGTAGGCAAACATGACCTTTCCATTCTCGTCCTTGGCTACCATCATGATCACGCCTGACTTCTTTGATTTACCTTTTGCCATATCGTTTAAAATTAATATTTGAAGGGTTCCTCATGTAGGATCTTACTATTTCCATTAATAATCGAAGGGAGAACTAATGGATGGATTCCCGCCTACGCGGGAATGACAGATTCCTACGCAAATAGATTGACCTTGCCTTCTGATTGCCACTTAGCGAGGGTCTTGATTGCCTTTGCACTTACGCGCATCTTTACGGGCTGACCATCTACTTTCATCACGGTTTTTTTGTGCAGGTTGGGAACAAACGTACGCTTTGTCTTGCGATTACTGTGGCTAACGTTGTTTCCAGTGGAAACTCCCTTACCTGTTAGCTGACATCTCTGAGCCATATAGCCAATATTAAAAATAGTTCATGAATATTCTCATGTGCGGAATTTAGTATAGAATCTTTTTTATATAAGACAAGGGTTCGTAACCAT
>CAYGIM010000097.1:0-901 GCA_964349895.1 uncultured Candidatus Peribacteria bacterium
GGGGTGCTGGGTGATTGTAATTTTTATATGTTGCACATGTACATGTGCGGAGTGGTTGTTTCGATCTCTTGATAAAGAATATATATAAGAGGTCATCGATCGGTTGTATTCCGAGAGATCGTAACAACGACGAACATATAATTGTTTGGAAGGCCCATGTGTTCAAGGAAGGCCTAGGGGATTTTTTTAGCACCTATTTTTCACAGCAACGCGTTTTGATTTTTATATTTGGTTTGTAAGAGTTTGTGATGACCTCTTATTCCCATCGAAGAAGTTCATTCTTGATTGGGATAGATGATTATACACGAACCAACATAAAGACAATACTTTTTGTGCGCAGCAAAGAATAAGGAACTCACAGCTCCATCATATAAAGGTCAAAGATATGAGCCTATATACTCGGTATATGAACTGGCTCCTTCTTGTCATCAGGAACTCTTGAAAGGGCTATAAGTCCCAGGAAGATAAACCCAGTGATTGCGAGTACTGCTATCCGATAGCGGTCGCTGCCCATGGTAAAGAGTCCGGTTACGATCAACCCCCAGATGATGGGACCTATAAGCGAGGACGCCCTCTCAGCAAGACCGTAAAAAGCAAAGGCGAGGTTGTGTTTACCGGCCGGTGCTATATAGGACATGACAGAGCGAGACACGGCCCAGTTGGCGCCCAGCAAGAACCCCATCAAGGTAGTTGCTATGACAAAGAGCGTAAAGTCTGTAAGAAGTCCTACTGCTGGCAAGACAAACAACCAAGCGATAAGAACCCCCATCAATGTCCGCTTGTGACCAAACTTATCTGCAAGAAGCCCCGAACATGTTCCACCAATAGCAGAAGTTATCAAAATCCCCAGCAACACCTTCAGCTATTGCATAGGCAGCATCGTTCCCCGAGTTCATTAATA
>CAYGIM010000097.1:911-3772 GCA_964349895.1 uncultured Candidatus Peribacteria bacterium
CGTTATAAGTATGCCGAGCAAGACATAGGTCTTTACCGTGTCTGAAGCCTGCCATACTTGCTGCATAAATATCGGAAAGTTGTTGGCTGCAGTAAGCACCGCGTCATTGAAAAGAAAGTAGGAAAGAAGAAATAGTACTAAGCTAGGAAATCCGAGAAGGATCTTCGTCTCTGAGAAGAGATGTTTGATCGCAGACTTCACATGTAACTTTTCAACTGCAGCCTTTGGTTCTTGGAAAAAGATCAATGTAGGTAGAGCAATCAGAGCAAAAACAATAACAGCAGGCAGCAGTGTCTCGGATCTCGGCGTACCACTAAAAAGATGAATCGTGCCTTTGGAGAAGGGAAGTGCTATCAAAAGTCCCACGAACTGTCCAAGGTAGTTGGCGGTGATACCCAGTCCTGAGACCAGGCCCCTCTTTTTCGGAGTTGAGATATCGTTGAGCAAAGGGGAATAAAAGGTAAACGAGAGAAGATATGAGTAGAGGCCTAGCGTAAAACATATCAATGCAGCAAGGTCTTGATTGTTAACCGCAAACAACGCACAGGCGCCATAGAAAAGCACTGTGAATGCTGTTGCTATCCGCAAGCCAGAAATACGCCTCCATGATTTATCCAGGAGTGTACCTGCGAGCGGTGCTGTGAGTAGGAGAAGTATCGCAGCAATCGTAAACGTCAGGTTGAATCCAAAATCCGAGACGCCTCTCTCTATGACAATCCACTGAGCAAAGTAGAGAAAGAAAACGATAGAAACAATCGAATTGGCAAAGTCATACAAAATCCATAGAAATGTGTTTCTACGTGTTTTCATATATTGCTACTCTGTAAATGCTACGAATCCATTCTGTACTAACCACCACCAGAGGAGTGCTGCGCTGCGACCTTCCTTTATTTCCCGATTGGATAGCTTATCAAAAATTTCTTTGGCACTGAGCATGATCGTATCGATATCGCCCTGCTCTTCTTCCTCCAATTCTTGTTCTCCTAGCTCTGCATTCTTTACCACATAGTAGTAGAGATCCCATTCGACAGAGGCGCCGGCTTTTGATACTTCGACAAGAGAGAACTCTCCTCCTCGAACTCCCGCCTCTTCGCGGCCTTCTCGCACTGCTGCTTCCATAGCCTTCTGGTCTATATCTATACCTTCCGCGCGAACGCGATTGAGCTCATCAAGTGTATCTATCACTTTCCCACCAGGTAGGCGATAGTCATATCCGCCTGCTTCGCGGCGAAGCTCTTTGCTCATCAGAAGTGCTTTCTTGCCATCTTTGAGACTCTCGATCATCAAGCGCACACCGGGGGAGCGGACAGCCGCTTCAAAGGTGACGCCTGGCTTTCCTTCCCACTTTACCACCTCAAACATCTTGCCTTGATATGCGACCTCAAAGGTAGGATTCATTTCCAATTTCATACCATTTCGAGTTAAAAACTTCGTATTGACCTTATGATACAAGCTTTTCTATTTCCTGAAAGTGCCTAATATGAAATGCATACACGTATTTATTTTATCGTCCTTTGTATGCAGCAGTTCTTTGAGAAACTTGTAAACTCTATAGGAGGTATCGTTATCGGAGTCATCTTGGTATTTGTAGGAATCTTTGTCTTGTATCAAAACGAGGGGCGTGTGGACTATAGTGTGGTTGCGCACAAAGCCATATCATTTGAAACTGCTGACCAAGATGATCTAGCATATACTACCGGGCCCATCCAGAGCCAAGAGACCATAGGCGATGGCCTCTATGTAGGAAGTGGGTCATTTGTAAGTCTTAGTCGCAATGTAGAAATGTTTGCGTGGACTGAGAAGAAGTCTCAGAACAACGACAACACGACCAAGACGACGTACAAAAAGGAATGGGTGAAAAGCGTACCTGATAGTAGTGAGTTTCTCGAAACGAAGGGACATGAGAATCCAGCAAACTCTGTAGAAAGTACACAGGTAGTGATAAGCAAAGCGACAATAGGAGACATAAACGTCAATCCATCAGAAGCGAACCTAGCTCCAGAAAAAAAGCTAAATCCTAGTTCACTCAACCTGATAAACATCCAAGCTCCCGTAACAACTGTAGCAGGGGACTATGTCTATGTCGGGACAGGTGCGAACATCGGCCCTGAGGTAGGCAATCTAAGGGTTTCGTATACTGGTTTCACCTATCCTACGACCGTAACCATGTACGGAAGAGCTGATGGGAAGAGTTTAAATATGCACCAAGGAGAACAAGAGCGTCCGCTCTATAGGATATTTCCCGGCACTCATGCAGATGCCCAAGCAGTACTCAAGCAAGAATACCAGACACAGGGATGGATCATGCGCTTCCTTGGTTTTTTCCTTCTCTGGATCGCTATCGGTATGATCTTTGCACCTCTTACAACTATTCTGGAAGTGATACCAGTACTAGGACATCTCGGAAAGAGCATGATCGGTATATTGAGCTTCCTCCTAGCTTTGGTCATTGCAATCGTTGTATCTGTCACATCGATGATTCTGCACAACCTCATAGCAGCACTCCTCGTAGGATGTCTTGTGCTCGCATGTGTATACTTCTTGGTAATAAAGAGGAAGAAGACGGTATAAAGATATTCTTTATTTGAATGATACAACTATGACGAAATCAAACACACCAGATCCTCGGCCTACAGGTAACCTCTGGAATACATCTGTTGCACCGCAGTCATCTCCAAAGGCAAATCTTGTCCCACCCAAAGATGAAGAAAAAGCTCTTGCATACATAATGGAAAAAAGAAAACATAGAGATCGAATAAAACAACTATTGAAGGCTTATAACGTTCCTGTTACAGAAAAGACATTAAGGTTTCGCATACCGTAAATAGACCTGGATCCCCAGCCTTCACTCTACGAGTTAT
>CAYGIM010000098.1:0-3769 GCA_964349895.1 uncultured Candidatus Peribacteria bacterium
ATACAACCATATTGGCAGCTCCCATGGAGCGGACCGATGTAGACGAGCACGGTGACACGGTGGCGAGTGTCTCTCAGGTCCCCCTACGACTCGCTTGGGCGATCACCATCCACAAGTCACAAGGCATGACGCTCGATGCTGCAGAGATAGATCTCTCCAGAACCTTTGAGGTCGGGCAAGGCTACGTAGCACTCTCACGACTTCGTTCACTCGCAGGACTCAAGCTCATAGGTATGAATCAGAACGCTCTGATGACAGCGCCGGAACTGCTCGAAGAAGATGCGCGCATGCAGTATCAGTCGCGAGAAGACCAGGAAGCATATGAGATGCTGGCTCAACCAGAAGTATTCTTTACCCAGCAGGAGCACCTCATAGCGCACAAAGGCCGCCTCGAGAAAATAGAGTTTAAAGAAGAAAAGAATGTGAAGTTTCTAGCCCCTAAAGCAAAAAAGGAATCAACATATGCACTGACACGAGAGCTCCTTCTCAAAAAGCTGAGCCTTGAAGAGATCGCCCGTGAGCGCGAGCTCAAAGTAAACACGATCATTAGCCACGTCGTAAAGATCCACACTGACGATAGAAGTATCGACCTGGCACACATACGCCCAGACGATACGCTCATGCTCAATGTAGAACTAGCCATAGAAAGCATACGAGAGAAAAACAACCCTGAGTCATTTGGAGAGACAGGTATGGTCCGAAAAAGTGCTATCTATAACCATCTCCAAGGAGCACTTTCCTACGACGAGATCAGTCTGGTACTTGTGTGTATGAAGATGGCCTCGTAGGCACGCCATCACATTCATAATTAAAAGTTCCGTCATCCCGGAGTACTCATCCGGGATCCAGAAAAGAATCTTAACAAAAAGATACTGGATCCCCGATCAACTTCCTTTTTTACATAATGGACTAGTCGAGGATGACGGAACTAATACCTGGATTGCTTCGAGTACTCGCAATGACACTTCGAAAAGACTCTATGAGTTTTTTCGAAGTGTGTCAGCATACACATCCATTGCCTTCTTCATAAAGTCCGCAAGATCTGGAGCATACGCTTCATAGTGAGCCCGGAATTCTGGATGCTCTACATAGAGATTCGCAAGTCCGCGGTAGCGCTCAGCAGAGCAGGCATAAAACTTCTCAATCATGGCATGGTGGCGCTTGATAAGTGCTTGGACTGTCGGGTCGTTTGGTTCACGGTCCCTAAGACTAGCCATCCCTTGGCTGATATCTATCCCCTCTTGCTTGAGATCCGCCCATTCTGCTTTTGTCATCTTGCGGACATTTCGCTGTGACTCCTCATACGCATCATCGCCGTACTTCTCTCGCACCTCCTTTTCATAACGTTCTTGCTGACCAGGTTCAAATCCTTCATACAGCTCAGCGTCAGTTACGAGCTCAACACCACCTGAGATAGCAGCGATCGTCTTGTCGATCGTATCGATAAGTTTCCCATACCGATCTTGTTGCTCGAGCAAGTATAGCTTCTGATCACTCAAGGAAGTCTTGAGATCAAATTCAGGATCGTCCAGTATCTGCTTGATATCTTCGAGAGAAAAGTCGAGCTCTCTATAGAGAAGAATTTGCTGCAGACGCATCAGATCCTTTTCTTCATACAACCGATACCCTGCATCTGTCCTGTGAGAAGGTTTGAGCAAACCAATCTCATCGTAGTGATGGAGTGCCCTAACTGTTACGCCTGATATCTCTGCTAATTGTTTTACCGTGTGCTGTTTCATAACCATATCTTATACAAAATACGCAGCGATCATAACGTATCACGCAGGGTCAGGGTCAAGAGAAAACTAATATAAAGTAAAATAGCGCTTATACGCTATTCTAATGTCTACTCCACTTAAGGATCGATGATATGATTTAAACTGTAATTGCGGAAAGCTTTGGTCCAAGCAATAACAAGTATTCATAAATAGTAGCGTACATACTTAATGAGTTTCTTCTTTTATGAATACCAATGAACACTTGATCTCGAGACACACCTGGATACTCTGCTTGGATGATCTCATCGATCTCTGCTAGACTAGGCATCTGTTGCCCAGTTACCAAAGGAATCTCAATACGTTTTAATCGATCATCTTGGTGATGTATTTCTATTTTGTATGTATGCATTCTAGCACCCTCCCAAGGTTTGTTTGCTGTCCTATAGCACAGATAGATGGGCAAAGCAATATGGACTAGCCGAAGCTAACAGACTATTTCATCTACTCAAACCTCACCCCCAGGAGCAATGCGAGCTCCGCGCCGTGATCGGGATCAAAGAGTGCTCCTTTGAGGCAATCGATCTGCATGAGCTGCCAACCACGGACCTCACTCCCCCGGAAATCACAACCTTCAAGTGGTGTCGCATTGACGGAGAGATGCACGAGTTTGCTTTGAGGAAATACACAGTCTTTAAATGTGCACTGATCAAAGAAGCTCTCTGTCAGATCCGTATCTATAAACGCACATTTCTCAAATTTGCATCGTGTAAACTTACTCATCTGCATAGTTGCCCCAGTAAATGTGCACTCTTGAAACTTCACCCCCGTACACGTCGCGCCCATGAGCTTACTACTCTCAACTACACACTTACGTATAAGTGTATCTTTGAACATCACACCCGAAGCATCGCAGTTCTTGAAACTCGCCTTATCAAGACTGCCCTTGTGAAACTGCACACCGATAAAGCAACTCTTGGTATACTCAGAAGAGTCGACATCACAGTTATCAAAGACATAGCCGGTAACGTCTTTCATCTTTTGCCGCTCTGCCGAGATGCTCTGCTCAGTGATATGTTTCATAGATGTAGATTGTCCCATAACATATTAACTATCAGCTCTTACTTCTCAGCTCTTCTTTCAGTGGGTCAAAAAGAGCAAACTCGATCCCACCCTCTATTGCTTCATCTAGGTTGAGCTTTCCTCTCAGATGCGCCTCTTCATGTTGATACAGTCTTGCCAGAAATCCATCAAACCGTTCGCGTTGTTGTATCCCCTGAGAACTCACCCACTCCAAGACAATCCACTCTGGCCGCTTTACATCAGCCGACATAATTCCCGAGCTTAAGCACAGCTCGCGATAATACGTGGTTTCACTTGATGTCTCGATAATCCGAGGATTGATAAACATCTGCAGCTCGTCCTCCACAAACGTTACAAATACTGCTTTGCTTTCACCTATCTGCGGAGCTGCAAATCCCCTACCATATCCTACTTCGTTTCGATAACGCAGCAGTACTTCACCCAAGCGCTGCCCTACAACAAGACCACTCTCTAGGGAAACCTCTTGTACAATACACCTCAGCACAGGATCGCCTACATAACGTACTTCAGGAAACATATCCAAGACCCGAGAAAACTCTTTCATCTTATCCTGTAACTGTTTGAACATATAGAAGATGTTATCGAGATAGCAACCAACCTACGTCATCTACATACACAAAGAATATCCTCTAACTAAAACGGCAGCTGATCAAAATACTTCTCCCACATACGCATGAGGGTTGGTGCACACAAACCCGCAGTCAATTTCTCCATAAACTCCTCTCGCGTAAATTGGTACACTTTTGCCATATCCCTATAATTAGGAAATGTCTCGGTACTATCCCCGACTTGAGCGGCATATGCATGCATATATCTTCGCACTCCATCCGAAAGCACCTCCATGCTACCTCCGAGATATATGACCTCACTATCAGTAATTCCCAGGTCGTTTTTGAGAGCTCGCAACACCGCTATGTCACCGGTCTCACCGTGGCGGATCAGTGTCGTGC
>CAYGIM010000099.1:0-3743 GCA_964349895.1 uncultured Candidatus Peribacteria bacterium
GCACAAAATAATCGGAAGCAATAGTAACGACTAAACCCCTATGAGTAAACAAGCGATACTAGAAAAGGTCATAGCGCTGCACAAGATGTATCACGATGGTGCTATACCGACACTTGCTGAGCACGAGGTACATCCGGGGTTTGAGAAAAGTAGCCGAGAAAACTACTTGTATTTTACATTGCCGCCGTGCCTCAACTTCCAACGCAGCTCGCCTGCTATGTGGCAAGCCGCACTCAAGACGTGGGAAGACCCTGAGACTCAGTATCTCTTTTTTCCCGAAGAAACGGTAAAGAGAACATTTGAAGAGATACAACGAGACCTCGTAAAACACAAACTAGCACTCCAGAAGAACAAGCATACAGAGATATGGCGCAAGATCTCACACACACTTGCAGAGCACTTTGAAGGTAATCCGCAAAAGGTCCTGGAGCGAGGAGAGTACGACGCTCAGAAGATTCTCGATCTGATCCAAAACGATATGCGTAAATCATTCCCATATATAAGCGGACCCAAGATGGCGAACTACTGGCTGTATATACTGAGTCAGTTTACCGATGTGAAGCTTACAAACATGCAAACAGTATCAATCATTCCAGATACTCATGTGATCCAGTGCTCTGCAAAGCTCGGTCTCACAGCAGAAGATGCAACATCTCTCGAAGTAGCAGCAGTATGGAAAGATCTCCTCCAAGACAGCCCCCTCACCCCTGTCGACATGCACCCGGTGCTCTGGAACTGGAGTAGAAATAACTTTTTGCCAGTGGTGTAATGTTTACTTCTCTGTCATTCTCGACTAGTCCTTAATGTAGTTGTTAAGAAAGTTGATCGGGAATCCAGGATTTTATTTTCTCAGAGTTCTGGATCCCGGATCGCACCTGAGTACAGGTTTGTCCGGGATGACGATTCTTTAATTCGATACTCTACTTACTCTTGAGCGCAACATCTCTCAAAAAGCCGGATACTGACTGGTATCCTTTTTTGAGCGCAAGTTTCTCAATCTGCTTTTTGTCTTCCAACGTAACTCTAAATCGTATTACATGACTTGTCTGGTCATGATAACTCTTCTCTGCCAGGATAAGATTTGGAAGATCAGTAAGAAGAGCTGGAATATCCTCGTTGAGAAATGCCTGGGATATACTAGCAGATTCACAGGAAACAAATGACGTATCCGCATCAATCTTTTCTATCGTATAGGCATACTTCTTGTTGTGAACCGTAAGATAATGTTTAATCGTTGGTTTCATAATTGAGATGTAAGTCGTTATCTTTGATATACTTTAGAGCATTTCTCTTATAAAAGTCCTTGCAATCATTCTGATGAACCGGAATTATCAAGTCAAATCTTGCTGATGGATGCTTAAACTTTATATGACTGCCCTTTGCTGATATCTTTATGCAGCCAAACCAGATGAGTATCTTTTCAATTTCTGCATACTTGAGACTAACTGGATTGTTACAAAGCTTTTGGATGAGTTTATCTCTCTGTGTCATGAATACGTAGATCTATCGAATAAAGCACCAATCGCTTGTAGCTACATTATATATATACATAGCCACAGGTGTCAACGGCATTGATACTTGCGTGCATGTGATATAATCCCGGCACGAAAACAAAAGAAAGGAAAAAGAAATGAAGGATATACTATCCACAATCGCGGGCATCCTATTTTTTCTAGGATTTGTTCCTTACATTATAGCAATACTCAAAGGCTACACAAAGCCAGCTAAGGCCTCGTGGGTAATATGGGCCAGTCTAGATACCATCACTCTAGCAGGCATGTACGCAACGGGTACCATCAATGGGCAGATTATTGGAGCAGTAGCAGGAGTGTGGGTAATAGTCGCTCTTGCTATAAAGTATGGCGTCCCTGGCTGGTCTACACTCGACAAATGTTGTTTGGTTGGTGCAGTACTTGGGATTGTACTTTGGAAGCTTTTCTCAAACCCTACGCTTGGAATAGTGACAAGCCAGTGCGTCGTATTTTTAGGCGCAATACCCACATTTGTTTCTACCTGGAAAGATCCCACTCAAGAAGATAAGGTGGCTTGGACAATCTACTGGCTCTCTTGTGTATTCGCATACGTTGCAATACCAAGGTGGACGCTCGAAGACGCAGCCCAACCAATCACATTTCTCACGATTGAATCGATCATGATGGTACTCATCTGGATATACCCTATCTGGAAGAAACCAATTACCAACAGCGAGGTAGAAACTCATAATGGGTGATATTCTTGCTATGGTGACAGGAATTGTCGCCATAAAAGGAGCATTGAAAATCAGAAACACCACAGGACAAGAAAGATTACAGTGGGTCATTATATCCCTAATCACAACAGTACTTACATGTACCGTTGTAGTATCAAGCGATCTGAATGACTTCCTGGTAAACCTCTCGTTTGTACTATTCTTGTTTGCCTTTGTACCATTTATCTACGCGATCCTCCATGGTGCACGGCCCTCAAGATCGAGCTGGCTCATCTGGGCTACTCTTGATATCATCACATTCTTCGGAATGGTGGCGACAAACGCCATAAACAGTCAGATTGTCGGTACGATGATCGGTATCGTCATCGTGGCTCCATTTGTACTCAAGTTTGGAAAGCCTGGCTGGAGTAGGCTAGACATCACATGCATGAGCGGAGCTGCTCTGGGAATCATTGTTTGGAAAATGACAGCTAACCCTATATGGGCAATGGTCATCTGCCAATCAATAGGATTCTTTGGATCGTGGCCAGGCTTTCACAATGTCTGGGTAACGCCAGGAAATGACAGCAAGTGGGGATGGCTTATGTGTTTCATATCTACCATACTCATGTTTGTGACCATGAAGTCATGGACACCCGAACACTGGATCCAGCCCGCAGGATTTCTCTCGGTTCAAAGTACATTTATGTTCCTGCTTTGGATCCGGCCGTGGTGGAAAAACAAATATGAGAAAGGATAAAACAAGCCCGAGGGAGAGAAATCTCCCCGGGCTATTTTCTTGTCTGTTAGGTATGACTTCCATTCCCGTCATCCTCGACTAGTTCATTATGTACAAAAGAAAGTTGATCGGGGATCCATCTTATTAGATATCTTTCTGGATTCCGGATCGCGACAGAATACTGCCTTGTCCGGAATGACGGATGTTATTGCTCTTTCGGCCTTCTAATCCTCCTACGCCTTAGCTTCGGCGGACTGCACTTCACTTCCTACTCGTTCGGTAGCCTGAGGCTACCATCACTCGCAGAGTGAAGGCTAGTTTGCAGGCTCGATCGCTGCTTGGCCGTCGAGACCTATCACATACTGTTTGATGCCTTCATCGGTGTAGACCTCTACAAGAAGCTCTTCGTTTGAGATAAAGTTGTAGTCAAAAATATAGCTCGTATCACGGACCCACTTGTATGGATCATTCACCTCGGTGACCACATCTTCGGTCTTGTTGATATCTCCTCGTACAGTCTTCTTGAAGTTATACCCATACAGCCCGGCAGCGTTACCAAATACTGCTTGTTTACGGTCTGGGGACCATACAATCTTTGGACTACTGATCAGATCCCACGTGAGATCAGTCTTAGCCTCTATATCACGAACCTTGCCAGTAGAAAACTCCTGCCCGCTCGCGCTCACACGATACTCAGCAAGATACCCAGATGGTGAAAGAGTAAAATCACTAAAGGCAAGTGCATCATTTGCCGATGTAGTAAGATCATAATGAGTGCGATCAACCACCTTTGTTGTCTTGCTATCAAAATTATAG
>CAYGIM010000100.1:0-3740 GCA_964349895.1 uncultured Candidatus Peribacteria bacterium
CGATTTGGTCATATCATGCGAAAGACATCTATAGATGAGCTGCCTCAGTTGTTTTGCGTCCTTTGGGGATCGATGAGCATCGTAGGGCCTCGGCCACACATGCCAGAAGAGGTGGGGAAGTTTCTCAAGTACCGTACGGTGCTTACTATGAAGCCGGGGCTTACGAGTCTAGCTCAGATCAACGGAAGATCGACGTTGAGCTTTCAAGACGAGATGAAGTGGGATCTCGTGTATATGGAACACTGGAGTTTGTGGTTGGATATCTATACGATTCTTCGCACAGTAGTTGTCGTGCTTACTCGTGAGAACGCTTCGTAGAGACATTTCCCTTATGCTATGTGCTTGTTGTTCTGTCATTGCGAGTACTCGAAGCAATCCAGAATCTTTCTACATTAAAGCCTTCTATTCTGTTTGGTGCTTACCTCAGAATCTGATAGTTTTCTTGTTTAGACAAACAGCTGGATTGACTTCTCATACAGCGCAATGACACACAAGATATGTTTCTTGCTTCTAGAAATCTATCGCCAATGTATTCTCAAATCTCTCTTTGCCCGATGAGTTGAGCACGATCATACGATAGACTGTTTCAGCGACCTCACCGCGGGTGATAGGTATCCCGGCATCAAGCGTATTGTTGGTCGTTGGTAAGAGGTTTTTCTCGTGTGTATAGGTGGCATATGTATAGAACCAATCAGATGCACTTATATCGCTATAAGATGTCGTTTCGGTCGCAGTGGCGACATCTTTTTGATATGTCTTGAGCAGGATCTTGAGATACTCTGCTCGGTTCATGTTTTGCCCAGGAAGGAATCTTCCATCTGGATATCCAGATACGATCTGTTTGACGAGGGCTGTGCCTACATAGTCAGCGAACCAATCCGTAGACTTTGTGTCGGGAAATGAAAGCTTGTAGGTCCGCTCGATCGGCACTTGTGCCCCTAGTATCAGCATCTTGAGGGCCTCGACGCGCGTGACAGTCTTGTCGGGTTTAAAGGTCCCATCTGTATAACCAGCGATGATGTTATTTTTCTTGAGGTATGAGATAGCCTTATAGTTTGGGTGGCTTTCTTGTACGTCGTTAAACGAGGTGACTGTTTGGGTGATCTCGATCTCCTTACTTTCACCGACGATAGCTCCTTGGGCTACCTTGATAATCAAAGGCAAGGTGTCACGTGGCGTAACTGTCACCGTGACTTTCCCTTGGATGATCTGATCAGCGCTGAGCGTTGATGGGCTCATGTCCGCACTACCTTGGGTGCTGGTGAGTGTTGCTGTTCCAAAGAGCGAGCTGCTTGTCGGCTCTCCTGCTTGGTCGACTGTTGATATGGTGATGCTCGATGCGACTCCCATCTTCATCGTGCTAGGTGCATCGATAACGAATGTCTGAATAGGATTTGGGTTGGTGAGCTCGACGGGTGTATTTGTATTCTCTGGTACCACGATTACCTCGCGGTTCATATTTTCATTGAGTGGTGCTTGATTGATATTCTCATTTACAACGGATACGGTGTTGGTATTAGCATTAAGTGGAAGAGCGTTTGTATTCTGGTTGATTGGCGCACTATTTGCATTCGTATTGATCGTCGTTGTACGTATATTGTTTTGTACAAATACCATAGGATTGATCGTGTAGGCGATAGCAAGCTCTCGGCCGAGGCCAGCATTGACGGCGGTAAAAAAGTCGAGACCAGCTTTTGATGCATCGTCCCAGCTAAATGGCCACCATGGATGCCATGGTGCATCTTCTCGATCTATCTGGAAGTGGAGGTGATAGGTAGTTGCGAGGCCGGTATTGCCTACCGTACCGATCAACTCTTCTTTGGTCACCACACTGCCCACGGCTTTTGCACTTACCGTGTCGAGGTGGAGATAGCTACTATAGATATTGATCTTTTTACTCGGGTCTTTTGGGTCGGGCACATCGCGGTGCAAGATCGTCAACTTCTTCTCTTCGCCGTCTTTGTTGTTGATCTTTACGATGACACCGTTTGCGATTGCATACACCGGCGTTCCTTTCGCAGCGCGAATATCTACGGCAAGGTGACTACCTGTGAGCTCGATGGCAGGCTCTGCACCCATCGTATACTTACCCATGTAGGCAGTTACATAGGTCAGGAGCTCGTTTAAGATATTCTTGTCTTTGGTTGTTTTGGGGTCATTAGCTAGATCAGTCGGATTATATACGGGCAGGTCGATCAGCTTGTCGGGAGATACGGTACTATAGGTGAGCTGACCACTCTTAAATTGATCGTACTCAGCTCGGGAGAGGGCTACCCAGTTGAGGGTTTTCTTGAGAGGTAATACTGTGCCGTCAAAAGGAGTATGAGCCGCGTACTGAAAGACACTGGCAAGGAAGTAGTTCTTCTTGGTCGCGAGCAGAAGTCTCAGGTCAGGATTACTCTGCACAAAGAGAGCGAGAGCAATAAGCGAGATAAAGAGGCTTCCTAGAAAGATCTTGCGTGCTGTTTTTGTGTTTTCCCAAAAGGTATTTTTCATATGTGTATTCAGTGAATCATACTATGCTACCATTTTTGCGATGGGGCTTTCAAGCTCCTACGTGCAATGTACTAGACAAATGTGTGAAATAGTTCTCATTCAGAATCGCGTATTGATTTGAATTCTGGAGCGGAAACAAGATATACTAATAGGATTTTAGTACGTCACATCGAAACACCCGTGTTTGAGGACATCATATTTCAGGTAGAGAGTTTGATTGATTGGGTCGTCACCAATCCTGCTGATGCTGCACTGAGTATATTTGGTGTTATCTTGCTCATCGTGCTTATCAAATCAACCTGGTACTTGGCAAATGCTCTGCACGACTCCAAGGAGTGTATTATTCTCAAGGTGACGCTACCTCGCTCGAGTCAGCGTGATGGTCAGGCTGTTGGTGGCAAGAAAGACTTTCGTGAGGCGATCGGTATCATGTCGCAGCTCTACCGTGCGGTAAGTGAGATCTCGGAGCTCAATGTCGGCAATAAGTTCAAGGTCTGGTTGTTTGGCAATGATAAGATCAGCTTTGAGTTGGTGATCGAGGAGCAAGAGCTTTCTTTTTATGTCGTGACCTGGCCGTACTATCGAGAGATTATCGAGAAGCAGATCACCTCATACTATCCTGACGCAGATGTGGTTGTAGCAAAGCCGTATGCACTAGAAGGGCCAGGGTGGGCGACTCGCGCATATGGTGTCTATACCCAGAGGCCGTTTTGGTATCCGATCAAGACGTACAAGACGATGGAGGATGATCCGCTCAACGACGTGGCCAATGTGATGAGTAAGCTTGAGGTAGACGAAAAGGCGGCTGTACAGATCATCATCCAGCCTACACGCAACAAGTCGTGGCAAAAGATGACCAAAAAGGTAGGAACGAGGATTATCAAAGGTCACAAGTCTGTAGCACTCGATCTTCCTGTGCTCAGATGGTTCTACTCATTTATCTTGCTCTTTGTGGGCAGCTCGAGTCAGGATGCCCTGGATGCATTGACCCATCAGTCCAAGTCGGAGGATGGATTTGTCAGAATGCTCCAGACCGATGAGGAGGAGGCAAAGATGATTGGTGAAAAGGCAGAGACGGTGGGATTTGATACGACTATTCGGATGGTGGCAACGAGTAAGCATGGTGCAAGCCGTGCTGAGGATATTTTGCACAACATGGTCGTCTCGTTCAATGTCTTCAAGCTTCCCTCACTCAACTTTTTTCAGAATCGGAGGATCATCTTGTTGTGGGACATCTCCAATGC
>CAYGIM010000101.1:0-3723 GCA_964349895.1 uncultured Candidatus Peribacteria bacterium
ATCAATGTTGCGGATCTCAATGCCTTCCAAGCTTGCGAGACAGCTACGCCCGAGTCGCTTCTGAACAAGAAGTTGGTACGAAGCAAGACACGGCCTATCAAGTTGCTCTCGGATGGTGTATGCGAGGTCGCTATAACAGTTTCTCTTCATGCCGCATCACAAGAAGCTATCAAGAAGTTAGAAAAAGCACATTCTACATTTACTAAGCTTGCTTAATCATGTTTGAGTATATCCAGTCTATCTTCCGTTCAAAAGTACTTCGCTCAAAGATTTTGTATACCTTGGGCATTGTTTTTTTGTTTCGCTTGCTAGCTCAAATTCCGGTACCTGGTTCTACTCCTGGAGTTCTCAAGGCTATCTTTGCACAGAATCAAGCGATTGGTTTTTTTAATGCGCTGATGGGTGGTACTATGGAGAGTTTCTCGATCGTACTCATGGGACTTGCTCCATATATCAATGCGTCGATCATCATACAGCTGCTTACCGTCATCTCACCAAAGATGGAAGCACTTTCCAAAGAAGGTGAGCGTGGCCAGCAAAAGCTTACGCAGTATACCCGATGGCTTACCCTTCCTTTGGCCTTTCTTCAGTCATACGGAATGATTTTGCTTCTCAACAACCTTGGCGCATCAGTTCCTGGCGCTGGCCAAGTCTTTGACCCACAGTATATCGTATTTGGTATGTGTTCGGTTACCGCAGGTACGTTGCTTCTCCTCTGGTTGGGTGATCTGATCTCTGAAAAGGGTATTGGAAATGGTATCTCGATCCTTATCTTTGTAGGTATCATCTCGGGTATCCCTGCTATCGTGGCACAGACGTTTCAGATTACGAGCCTGCAGTCTTCAAGTGTCTTGGGTGTCGCGCTCTTGGTTGCGATCACCTTGGCTCTTACGGTTTTTGTCATCTGGTTTACCGAGGCCGCTCGCAAGATCCCTGTGACCTACGGGGCACATGCAGCTAAGATTTCTTCGGATAAGTCAGCCTTGCCGATACGCGTAAACCAAGCAGGTATGATCCCGATCATCTTTGCGGTATCGCTTATTACCTTTCCAAGCATTCTTGCTCAGCTCATGCAGTCTTCCTCAGTGCCATGGGTTGCAGCAGTCGCACAGTGGGTGATGCTGTACTTCAATCCCGGCAACCCAGGTATCTGGTACATCTTGGGCTACTTTGTCTTGGTGATCGCCTTCTCATACTTTTATGTGAGCATCGTCTTTCAGCCAGCTCAGGTTGCTGAAAACATCCAGAAACGAGGCGGCTTCGTCCCAGGGATCCGACCAGGAAAAGAGACAGAGAAGTATCTGGCAAAGGTCTCCGATCATCTTAACTTATGGGGAGGTTTGTTCCTAGCTGCGGTTGCGGTCTTTCCGTACTTGTTTCAGTCGTTTACACAATCGCTTGGAGCAGGAAATATTCCTTTGCTTATCAGTGGTGCCGGACTCATCATCGTAGTTGGTGTCATTCTCGAGATCGTGCGACAGATCAACGGAGAGCTGATCATGCATGACTATGATAAGTTTTATTAAGACTTGATATCTGTGGCGGCAAAACACCAGCACTCTTCTTACGTAAAATCCTCCAAAGAATTAGCATTAATGCGTACTTCAGGTAAGATATTACATGAGATTCTTCTGCAGCTGGTAGAGAGAGTGGCGGTTGGTGTTACTCCTTTGGAGATTGACATCTTGGCCGCAGAGCTCTGTAAGAAGCGTCAAGTAACCCCATCGTTTCTCGGATATCACGGCTATCCAGCGATCAGCTGCATCTGCGTCAACGACGAGGTGGTGCATGGTATACCCGGTGATCGTCCCTTTGAGGACGGGGATGTGGTGACGATTGACATGGGTGTTGTCTGGCAGGGATACCATAGCGACTCGGCTCGTACGGTCTATGTCGGTGATATCGAAAAAAATCCTGAGGTGAAGAAGTTTCTTACAGCAGGAGCAGAAGCACTTGCTATCGCACAGCGCTTGATGGGACCAGGTAAAAGACTTGGTGACATTGGCGAGGCGATCGAGACCTTTGTAGAAGATGTTTCGGGCTACTTTATCATCCGTGAGCTTTCGGGACACGGCATAGGTACCAAGCTGCATGAAGAGCCCTACGTCATGAACTATGGGACAGCGGGTACCGGACTTACGATACTCCCGGGAATGGCCTTTGCGCTCGAGCCGATTGTGGCGATGAAGCGTACGACCATCTCCACTCGCCCAGATGGCTGGACAATTGTATCCCGAGATGGTGTTCTCTCATGCCAATTTGAAAACACCGTGATTGTTACTGAGCAGGGATGCGACATAGTGACATAAATTCCAGAAAAATCTCTTGCCTCATGTTTTCTTTACTCTTATAATGAACCTACAATTTTTATGACAAAAGAGGAAGTACTTGAGCTTGAGGGGATTGTGCTAGATACACTTCCCGGAGCAAAGTTTTTGGTTGAGGTTCTGCTGCCTGGTCTGCAGGAAGAGAAGAAGCCAATACAGATCCTCTGTTCCATTGCAGGGAAATTGCGTAAAAACAATATTCGTGTCATGCTTGGAGATCGTGTCAGGATTGAAGTCAGTCCCTATGATTTGAAAAGGGGGCGGATTACATATCGTCTGAAATAAATCGGCAGGCTATTATTCAGTTGTGATAACAAGATCGTATGAAGGTTCGTCCATCAATAAAAAAGATTTGTGAGAAGTGTAAGATTATTCGCAGACATGGCGTCGTCCGAGTTATTTGTGAGCGCAAGAAGCACAAACAACGACAGGGGTAGTCATCTGTATTTTTATCAGTAGTATCGATCAATCGTATGGCACGTATAGCAGGAATCAATGTACCGTCGGATAAGCGTGTGGAGATAGCCCTTACCTATGTGTATGGTATCGGTAGATCCACGAGTCAGCAGATCTTAAACACTGCGGGCATCCAGTTTGATGTACGCGTGAAAGATATCTCTGAGACCGATCTCAACAAGATCCGTGATGAGATCAAGAAGATGCTCGTCGAGGGCGATCTTCGCCGAAAAGTAGGAGGCGATGTAAAACGACTCAAGGATATCGGATGCTATCGCGGTATCCGTCACTTGAAAGGGCTTCCGCTCCGGGGTCAGCGAACACGTACCAACTCACGTACCAGAAAGGGTAAGAGGAAGACTGTAGCAAACAAGAAAAAAGAAACAAAGTAGTAGCATCACTCTAGCTTTATACACATTGAATTTCTCTTTATAGTATGGCAACAACGACCCCGAAAAAGAAGGTAAAGAAGATCCGTAGAAATATATCCCATGCGATTGCGCATATTACCTGCACCTTTAATAATACGATTATTACATTTGCTGATCTGGATGGCGCATCGTTTTCATGGGCTTCTGCAGGTTCGTCTGGATTCAAAGGAACAAGGAAATCAACTCCGTATGCTGCGCAAGTGGCATCTGAGAATGCTTCCTCTCGTGCGAAGAGCGCGGGTGTAGAAAAAGTTGATGTGTATATCAAAGGCGTAGGTGTTGGGCGCGATCAAGCGCTTCGAGGCCTCTTGTCACAAGACTTTGATGTTGCTTCGATTACTGATCTGACGTCACGTCCTCATGGTGGAGTGCGAGTAAAGAAAATACGAAAACCATAAACTGATACATACTATTAAGCTACATTATGAGATATTTAGGGCCTAAGTGCAGGGTTTGTAGACGAGAAGGAGAGAAGCTGTTCTTGAAGGGAGAGAAATGTTTTACACAGA
>CAYGIM010000102.1:0-236 GCA_964349895.1 uncultured Candidatus Peribacteria bacterium
TACTGGTGTAGAGAAGACCTCATCGAGCGTTCCAAACTCAAGCGTATTTTTGCTCAGAAGACCATTTGGCGCACCGATACCAAGTGCATCGATAGATACGTACTTAGGTGCCTCGATCTTTTTGACTATATCTCCTGCAAGAGTCCGCACTTGTGTCTCTCGTACAAAACGAGCAACGATCTTATCATTAAAACAGTTTTGTAAGATCACAGGTTGTGTAATAAGCCCTGCAAGGG
>CAYGIM010000102.1:246-3702 GCA_964349895.1 uncultured Candidatus Peribacteria bacterium
ATGTAATACTGCCCTTTGCAGTCTTTGAAGTCGTAGTAATCGTAGGAGACAATGCCTGTGGTACACAGGTCGTGCTTCCACCACCACCGCCTCCTCCTCCGCCACCACCGCCAATTACAGGGGGTGGTGTGAGATCCGAGATGTTATAGGTAAGAACCAGTGGACCAACAATAGCATTCCCTACCCAGTCTTTTACTGCGCCCGTAAAGGTCAAAGTAAATGGAGTGCCTGCGCTAAATCCGCCAACGCCAGGGGTAAGAGTGAGCACCTTTCCTGTAGGATCGAGTGACACGGTGTGGAGATTTACAGGGCTTAGGGTAAACGCCGTGGTTACATTTGCTTGTACCGGTTCAGAAAACGTCACCACGATAGGGGTAGCCCTGGTCTGAGTTACCGGAGCAGTCGGAATCGCTATCATAGGATTAGCGCCGTCTGTCTCAAGCACATCATCTGATGCGATTGCTGGAACAGTACCAAACATACTTCCAGTATGGATAACGTCTGGTCGTATGCCGGTATCAAACGTGCTGGAAAAAACCACACGCCCGCGGCTGTCCAGAGGAGTACCGAGTGTTTGCCAGCTAAATCCGACATTTACACTACCCACGCTCAAACCTACTGCATTGAATGCATCATCTACATTCTTGGTAAAGGTCAGGTCATATGCATCGATAAAACCATCTTGATTGAGATCGCGACTCGTGGCCGTGACAAGCTGAGGATTGGTGTTTACCTTGAGCATGACCGATGAGCTGCTCTGTGTCTGGTTAGCAGGCGTAGTCACGAGAAACGTATGAGGAGTGTTCCCGTTGACCGCTCCAGCAGGTATCGCCAAGCGAATCTTGGCCATAAATGTCGTTGTTGCAGGGATATTCCAGAGCATATGGGTATTACCCATGTTGACCGTTGTAGGAGCAGTTCCAGAGGTGGTTGAGACAAATGTCATACCGATAGGCGCAAAGAACTCTACCTGATTGATGGTCTCACCTGCAGTTGCGACATAGGAGAGTCGATACTCGATCGTATTGGCAGGCGCAGCCAAGACATTATCATTGAAATGATCATCGATACTACATGGGCTCACCGTCGCGTTACAGGCCTCAAATGTAGTGAGTGTCAGAGCACTCGCCGAAGATGAAACAGCAAGCGAGAGAACAAAAGCCCCAAAGAGAAAACCGAGAATGCGTACGTATTTCATAGTTAACATTGTTGTGATGTACATAAGATAAGATCATTGAGACTTTTCAACTCCATCGGCTGAGCAAACGAGAACCACAGTGATCGATCATTCAAGACAGCTGGTGTATCAGATATTACCGAACGATCCTGAGCTCGAAGTATCTTGATAACGCCAGTAAAGTGAATACCCTGGAGAACCACGCGGTCGTTTGCCACGTACTGAGTCTTTTGTGGTGTCACTGCGCTGACCTGTGGTGAAGTTGTCGCTGCTCTATCGATGACCAAGGTTACATTCATAGGCATATAGGTCCCAGTTTTGCTAAAAAGCATGACAGGATAGCTACGGTTAGAAAGCCCAGTAGGATCCAATGAAAACTCGTAGGTACCTTTTGTAATAGGGGTCAGTGTCAGATGCTTGTCTGAGATACCAATACTCTGAAACTCCTCGGGGCTATCCACTGTCAGAGTTATCTTTGTCGGTACATCTGATGTGATAGTGGAAGGTGTTATGCGAGCGGTTACTGAGCCAAGTGTCGGTTTTGGCGGATTAACATTCTGTTTCATCTGTTCGGTCTCCTTGGTAAATACCGGTTGTAGATTGGTAGTATCTACCGTATCGCCTGATTCGATAATATAGCGAACCGTAGCACTTCCTCCTGATAGATCTAGGTTAAGATTACTTTCATCTGCCTTCACACCATTGATAAATAGTGAGCCAGGGATGATATGCCCCACATGCTCCTTGGGTAACTGAAACATCCCTTTCAAGGTATCATATGCCTTTTGCGTGAGAATAAATGCTATCTCGTAGCGCTTCAATGTACCATCTCCTTGAATAGCTGTGTCGAAAAGGTCGTGACCGATCTCACGAACACGTGGAACAATAACCACTGAGGCATCTGTAGTACCTAGAGTAATATATGAAAAGCCACTATACACGACCAAGAACCAGAGAACGCAGCATACAGTACCCAATATGATCCGCGTGATGTCTTTCATGAATGATTAGTAGACATAGATATTCACCATACTCACAGCGACTCCCTGGTTTGGCAAAGCCAATCCATTGTCTGCAGTCATAGCCACCGTGTAAAATCCAGGAACAAGAGGTGCATAATAGACAAAGTAGATACGCCCGCCATTTACCGTCGTACCACTTGGGGGATAAATAGCACCTCCACTAGCTGTTGCCGTCCAGATCACATTACCAGATGCCGAGCTGTTGTAGAGGACATTGATATTTCTTGTCCCACCAGCAGCTACCAAGATAACCGAGTCGGTCGGATTGATCTGCATCACGACAGGTGCTTGCGTCGCAGGTCCCACAAATGCACTTACATTGACGTTGGCAGCCCGAGCAATCTGAGTACTAAAACCAAGCTGGCCTGTAACCAAGAGCGACAGTACGGCAATGATGATCCCTACTTTTTTATACATTGTGTCCATAAAACGTATCATGATTGTGAGTTAGTTGTTTGGTCATTCTTCGGATCCGACTCATAGAACTCGTCGATATATGATCCTTGCTCCGGTGCCCCAGGAGTATGGGATGCGGGTTGCACAGGAGATACCATACCTTCATCCTTCTTGTCGAGAGGAATTGATGGGGTTGTCTCTACAGCCTGAGCGCCCAATGTCTGTCCCATCTCGGCTCGGAGCTTCTTCTTATAGCGGGAGAGAGCATACTTGATACCGAGGATAGCAAGAATACAAAGCAAGAGCAGACCAAAAACTACTTTCCATGGAAACACCGCGAACTGGTACTCCATGATCTGCTCGTCTGAGTCCCCTTTGAAGGTCAAGAAGAGCTTTGCGGTATACATTCCCATTGGTAGTCCGCTGTTATGAAAGACTACCTTCTTAGTACCATCATCTATGAGCTCCAGCTTGCCTTCTCCTTGCCAAGCAGCTTGAAAGGTACGGAACCCTTTAGGTAAGACGTTACCATCATCATCATTGATCGGTAGGTAGTCCACTACCTTTTCACCAATCGGTACACCAGCAAGACTCTTTACATACTCCTTGCCAATCCGTTTGAGCTGCTGACCAAACATGTCATAGATCTCAATACGTCCCTTTGGTTTTACATGAACCGTGCCAGTATTCTCAAATCTGACCGCAAAGGTTACCGGTAACCACTCATATGAGCTCAGTCGTGTAGTGTTTTTCCCTAGTTTAAAATCTACATCGGATGCATAGGCACCAAGGCGATCAATACGACCATCGCGTAGGACGTTTCCAGGAATGCTCAAGAGGATAAGTGAACCAATCTCTTGC
>CAYGIM010000103.1:0-3686 GCA_964349895.1 uncultured Candidatus Peribacteria bacterium
ACGTCATACCGATCCTCCAGTCCTTTTCGTATCACGGAACTATACTGAGTTGCCGTGAGCTTGGGGTCGAGGACTTGGAACTGAGTTTGGGTGAGATCAAAGAGGGCGAGAAAGTTCTTGAGCTTCAGGGTGGCTTTGGGCAGTGAGTACTCCATGAAGCCACTACCGAAGAACTGGCTGCGCTGCTTGACCCCAAGCTGTTCTGGATGATCAAACGGGAGCTTGAGATAGTAGACCTGAGAAAACGATGCCAGTGGGATGTTTGCGTCCTCAAGAAACGATTGTGAGCAGATAAGGATCTTTGACTCCTGACTCTTTGCTTCTTGAAAGATGCTCTCGAGTTTACCACGGCTACCTGTTCTATGGTGTGCATATATCTTTACTCCATGAGTATTGAAATCTTCTTGCTGAGATATGAGAGCCTCAAAGACACTATCTAGGAGTACGTATGATGTACCAATTATCAATGTGTTTGAGGTGGCTGATTGGTAATGATTGAGTAAGTGGTCGCGAAATGCTTTCTGTGTATCGGCCTGAGTGATGTCTACATCTTTGATGCAAGACATCGGTGTATGATCGACGGAAGTCGCGGGGATGAATGGTGGATTTGCTATGCCCCCATTGCTCAAGCGACTGATATATGGGGCCAGTGTGTACACGCCAGCTTTTTCTTGGTACGTAGAGAGAGCGTAATCAGCGATCGTTATATGCTGTGCGTTCGTGAGGCCTTGCAGTGCATGTGATGTGTCTATGACAGTCGTCTTGATATTGGTAGGTTTACCGGCTTCGAGATACACCAACATGTTTGCATGCGGGATGTTTTTGATGAGATTCCGTAACTTCTTGATCCGCGCTGAGATCTCTCTCTCCCAGATTGTTTGCAAGAGTACCGAGTGAGATCCGAGAAAAGCAGCATAGGTGTCGAGTGATGTATAGAGACTGTCGAGAGTGTAGATCATGTTTTGAAAGTCTTTGTTTGTCTCGAGCTGTGGTGTCAGCATGAACTCACTCTTGTCACTATCTTTTTCAGCAAGTATGCCGAGGGTGCCCATAAACATGAGGAGCTTCGAACGGATCCTGGGCAGGTCGTTGCCGAGGTCCTGAGAGATATGCTCTGGCAGGAGCTTCTCAAATGCAAAGATAGAGCTATCGATACGTTCACAAGAAAAGTAGGTAGAGGACAATCTCTCGAGTCCCTTTTCGATATCATGTGCATCTAAGCAGTAGAGAGCGTACGGCTCATCTCTCTCGGCGAGCTTGTCAGGGGCCAAGAAGTAGGGAAGGATCGTGATCTTGTCAGTGTTTGATGACTTCTCTATAAAAAATGGCAGCAAGGGACGCTGGATGCGGCTATAGTTGGGACGCTGGATCGTGTGTGGCGTGAGATCTTGTGCTGCGATATATGTCTTGAGGAGTAGCTGAGAGAGCTCCCAGGACCTATTTGTTAGGGACAATGTATGGAGAAGGAGATCTCGAGAAAGCGTAATATGCTCGTGCATAAACTCATCGTTGCCATCAGATTGCAAAAGTGCACGTTTGGTCGTCTGTTGTTGGTATAGCACGATGGCAGGTAATGCATCTTCTTCAATACCTCGAAGAAATGCTGGAATATTACTAAACTCTTGATAGGTGATGGTAGGTGTTTCTGTTGCCTGTGCTTGTTGGGGTGTATCTGTAGCTTTTGAAGTTGGATTGTGTTGTACAGCAACATGCTCGAGAGGATTTGTGGTTGTCGTGGGGAGCTCAAACAACTCTAGGAGTTGAGGAGCTATCGCTTCTAGAGTCGTGCTCAATATATATGAGATCAGGTCTTTGATAGCAGCTGGCTGTTGTACAACCGTTTCCACGATGTGCATAAGCAGTCCATACGTCGCACGGGTGTCGCTACTTGCTCGGTGAGCGCTATCATGGATCATTCCATACTTCTTTGTGAGTGTCTCTAGGCTATAGGATGTCTCGTAAGGATAAAAAGCTGATGTCAGCTCAAAGGTATCTAGTGAAGTGCATGTCTCAAAAGAGATGCCATAGTGAGAAAGAAAGCCGATATCAAAAGAAACATTGTGGCCTACGACACACGTATCGAGTACAAACTCTTGTATCTGAGCCTTGATCTCATCATATGCTGGCGCATCTGCAACATCTGCCTCCGATATATGCGTGATATACTCGATCTCTCGGGGTATACCGTACTTGGGCTTCACAAATGTCTCCAATGTCTGGGATATCTCGCCGTTTTCGATCAAAAGCATCGATACTTCTATGATCTCAGCACCCTTTTCACACTCCAATCCGGTCGTTTCAAGGTCTACAATGCAAAATCTTTTCATCGTATTGTGGCAGTTAATATCTACATATACATATATCTACAAAACATATACGTATATAGGTCTATTACTTGTGATTGAATAAGATTCAAATACAAGTAAGATACTATGAACTCATTAAAAAGATTTTTATTGAGTTCGCTCGCTCTTCACAATACAGGTTGTCCTTAACTAGCACAACCTTATACAATGCCTTCATACAATTGCGGTTATCCTTTCCTTCCGGGGACTGTTGCTTAGCCCGGTTAGTATGAACCAAAGGCGCCGTTGGTATACCGGTAGCAGGCCAGACCTGATATAAGCATCACCAAAGTGAGGTTTGAGAAAAAGGGAAGTTGTTAAACCCATAAAACAAAAAGACTCGTTCACACAAAAAAAATAAACAAAAAGTTCGTGTGAGTAGAGATTTGTTGAGAGGGACAGATGTTACCAAAACTCTGTTCTTTTCTTTTGTGTAAAAAATCCTGATCTGCTTCGTTAGCTGCACATAAAATAATCCTCAACGTACGCCACAGTACGCCTGCGGTTATTTTTGCTTGCTGCCTTGCATCTCATAGATTTTCTTACACAAAACGTATAATACTAATCCGTCATCCCGGACAAGTGAGTATTCGAACGCGATCCGGGATCCAGAAAATAAAAGAAATCTTTTTGTTAATTATTGAATTGGATTGCTTCGGGTACTCGCAATGACAGATCCTATTTGTCTACTTGGACTAAACTACTTTTGAGACGGACAATCTTTCTGTCATCCCCGAGTACTCGTCGGGGATCCATCCATTAGTTTTCTTCTTCAACTGTTTTATGGATTCCCGTCTGCACTGGAATGACAGAACCTCTGTCACTGTATTGACTTTACCATTCATTTTTGGGACAATCGCTTAGATTTCATGTCTATACGTCATGTCCAAAGAATTTCAACTCATCTCAGAGTACAAACCAACAGGGGATCAGCCCAAGGCTATTGAGTACCTTGTTTCTGGGTTGCAAAAAAAGACCAAACACCAGACGCTTTTGGGTGTGACGGGCTCGGGAAAGACCTTTACCATGGCAAATGTCATACAACAGGTACAGAGGCCGACACTCGTCATGGCGCACAACAAGACCCTTGCTGCACAGCTCGCATCGGAGTTTCGCGAGTTCTTTCCGAACAATGCCGTGCATTACTTCGTGAGCTACTACGACTACTACCAGCCGGAGGCATACATTCCTACTACAGATACATTTATCGAGAAGGATGCACAGATAAACGAGGAGATCGACAAGTACCGTCATGCTGCGACCGTGAGCCTTCTGACTAGGCGCGATGTGATCGTGGTGGCTTCTGTTTCGTGTATCTACGGTTTGGGAGCAGTAGAGGAC
>CAYGIM010000104.1:0-3665 GCA_964349895.1 uncultured Candidatus Peribacteria bacterium
ACCCCCTCCTAACCTCCCCCTGTAGGATCAAGGGAAGGAATCAAAAAAGAGCCTTTCGGCTCTTTTTTGTGTTCGACTATATACTCTTCAGATCAATCTTGATTCCAGGGCTCATCGTACTACAGATCGTAATACCTTTGAGATAGACTCCCTTTACTCCTGTAGGCTTTGCCTGATTGATAGACTTGAGAAGTGCATTCAAGTTTGCCGAGAGCTTCTCTTTTCCAAATGATATCTTTCCAAATACACTGTGGACGATACCAAACTTGTCGTTTTTGAACTCAATCTTACCGGCAGCAAGCTCAGCAACGACCTTCTCGACCTGATCAGTAACAGTTCCAGACTTTGGATTTGGCATGAGACCTTTTGGTCCGAGTGTCTTTGCCACCTTACCCATGTCCTTCATCATCTCTGGTGTTGCCACAGCGATGTCAAACGCAGTAAATCCTTTTACCACCTCCTCGATCAGCTCTTCGCCACCAGCCTTGAGAGCACCAGCTGCAAGAGCTGCCTTTGCCTGAGCAGCATCCTTGGTAAATGCTACGATCTTGATCTTCTTACCCGTACCATGTGGCAGTGCACACGTGCTACGTATTACCTGATCTGCATACTTTGGATCGGTAGATGTATTGAGATGGATCTCACAGCTCGAGTCAAACTTGGTAGCTGAATGAGCCAGGAGCATATCCATAGCCTCTTCAAGCGTATAAAGCTTTTCACGATCGAGACCTTTTGAACTGTTTTGATACTTTTTTCCTCTAAACATAGTGATAATAAGTTAGTGGTTCAAATGAGAATTACTTCTCTCCCACAGATAAATTTTGAATAATCTAAAACATAAACTGGATCCCCGATCAACTTCCTTAACATAATTACATTATGGACTAGTCGAGGATGACGAATATGCTATTGCTCAACATCCACTCCCATCTGGCGAGCAGTTCCTGCCAAGGTCTTCATAGCTGCCTCAACATTTTTTGTGTTGAGATCGGGTAGCTTCATCTCAGCAATCTTGCGAAGCTGGTCTTTGGAAAGCTTTCCAACCTTGTTCTTGTTTGGCATAGCGCTTCCACTTGGGATACCAAGTGCTTTCTTGATCAACTCACCTGCTGGAGGTGTCTTCAGTACAAACGTGAAGCTTCTGTCCTCAAATATGGTAAGTACGACCGGTATGACCGTATCGCCTTTGTCTTTTGTAGCCTCATTGAACTGTTGGCAGAACTGGGCGATGTTTACACCGTGCTGACCAAGAGCTGGTCCGATCGGTGGTGCTGGGTTGGCTTTACCTGCATTGATCTGCAGTTTTACATATGCTTTTACTGGTTTGTCCATAGGGAAAATCTTTCGTTATAGTCTTCAATAAAATAGTTGTAGAGATGAAATCAGAGAATCCATGCATCTACAAAGAAGCTTTGAATGCGTACGCGCTTAATTATGCCTTTTTTCCGATGCTTGTAAATATATCTTTCAATATTTTGTGTCGGCTTTCCAGTCGAGGATACTCAAAAGCATAGAGTTGATCTCTAAAGAGGATCACTACAAAGGTCGTCTTGGTCTTATCCGTGAAGTTTACATAAAAGGACTTCAGTCCAAACGAGTTGGTTTCATTTGCTTTTACACTGGAATCCACCTGTGAAACGCCCTGAAACTGGATAAGTGCGCGGTCATATAGCTGAGATAGTCCTATCTGATCACTCGAGATATCATACCAAACGCTAAACAAGGTAGCATCGCTATACAGATAGTACTTGTGAAGATGCACGCCCTGACCAATATCGCGCGCGGCCACTGTTGCAAACAAGGTATCGACATCTCCCAGGTCGGTAAACGTAGGTGCATCAACCCCTAGATCCTCAAGACGACTGAGACTCAGCGCAAACACCTTCTTCTGAGGTGTAGCTACAGGAGATATGACAGCTTTTTGAACTGGTTCAGCTGGTTTGTCGTTGTTTATCACGATCACAGTACCACTTCCACTCTGCGTGGGTGTCTCGCTCGTATCGATGACTACGCGAGTTGGGGGTGCGATGCCCAATACTGAGTTCATATTTTGATTTCCTTCTATCCAAGAACCATTTTGGTTTTGATTAGCAGAAAAGACTGTTACCTGTGTACTAGCGCTATTGCCGAGAGCTGCCAAGTATTGGCCGTGATCCTTGTTGAGCATGACATCAAGTGACGCCAGACCTACCACGCCGACGAGGAATGCGAAGAAGAGGGTAGTTCGCTCAAGAATCATAGAAAGAAATTGATAGATTAATATTAAGGGAAAGTCTGTCATTGCGAGTATTCGTGGCAATCCAGGTCTGTTTCCTTAACGTGCATGTTTCACTGACCCTATGCCTTTTTCTTGATCTGAGTAAAGTCCAGCTCCAGCGGAGTTTCACGTCCGAAAAGCGTAACAAGTACACGGACCTTTCCTTTGTGCGGATCTACTGACTCGATCATACCGTCATAGTTGGCAAACGGACCATCGAGGACCACAACCTCTTCATGCTCATGAAAGTCGATCTTGAAGTTGGACTCCTCAGCACCCATGTGCTTTTTGATCGTATGAAACTCGTCTTCTGATACTGGTACCGGGATAGTACCTGAGCCCACGAAACCTGTCACATGCGGAGTATTTCGCACCACAAACCAAGAGTCATCGGTTACGATCATCTCTACGATCACATATCCTGGAAAAATCTTCTTCTTCTCTACCACCTTCTCCCCTTTCTTTAGCACGATCTGTGACTCCTCAGGCACGATGACGTCAAAGATATAATCCTGCATATTCATGCTCTCAATACGCTGAAGCAGTGCTCTACGTACCGCATGCTCATAACCAGCATAGGTGTGAATCGCATACCAGTTTCTTCCGGTGTCCTTGGCTTGCTTTGCCATAATTAATCAAATAATACATGTAGAGGTGAGGTCTCAAACGATCGGGTGAATAGCTTGCCATGTACCCGAGCCGTTATGTGCGGTGAGTGGTTCGTGGCTACTTTTTCAAGAGAAGAGAAGTCAACGCATCAAATAGTGCAGTAAAGCCGTATCGCAAGACGATATCAAGGCCGCCAACTAAAGCACCAAAGATGAGAATGGTGAGAATAGTGAGGATAGTAAGATTGGTTAGATGGCTTCTCGTAGGCCAATCAACGAGCTTAAACTCTGCTACAGAATCAGTTACATACTGGGTTATCTTCGACCACATAGGATATATTTATGTACAAAAATCCATAGTATTATACGGATGCGTTGGCTTTACTGCAAGATAAACTTAAGTATTCAGCTAAGCCCCTAGGCAAAAACAAGCACGCCAGTACTTTGGCGCGCCGCGTACATGAATAGCATTCGAATATTGGAAAGCTATGAACCATTCGCCGAATACGCCTCAGGTACACAGCATGAACCACGTGCTCGCTGAAAGTACGATCATGTTATGAATTCTGTTGGCGCGCCATGTACCCGAACGATATAAAGATGGCTATGAACCATTCACTATTTGTAAATAGCTCAGGTACATAGCATAAACTACTTGGCGATACGTTAAATACACCCAGCTTTCTAAGCATGTGGTGATGGCGTGCCATAAACTCGAGTGTAACGAGTAGTTTATGGTGCCGAGAAAGGGATTTGAACCCTTACAAGATTGCTCTCGGGGGATTTTGAGTCCCCTGCGT
>CAYGIM010000105.1:0-3655 GCA_964349895.1 uncultured Candidatus Peribacteria bacterium
GGGAACGCCTTGTTTGCGGTCGGAGTCATCTTGTAGGGAATGATTCCCACATCACACGTCTTCATGACCTCCGGGAGGCAACCATGTGGAACATACGGAAGCCAATGAATCTTACCATCGTCATTCAGCTGTTTGAGTTGAGACTTAAGCTCTTCTGATGCACCTTCTTCTCCCACGATTACCAAACGGTACTGAACGGGCCACGTTCTGGATTCTTCTACCACACCCTGTATATCAAAGAATTCTCGAAGAGTTCCGATATAAAGTATGCGCTTCTCGTCTTGTTGTTTCTCAGGGAGAGTATAAGTACTACAATCCGTGCTTTCTTCCCAAGCATACCCATTTGGGATATATGAATACTTTGCTGTGTCGCGAGAGTACTCATCAAACAGCGTGTGATGAGTCGATACCACCCGATTTGCCAGAGAGATATTTCTCCAAGTATAAAACTTTGCAACAAGATATGCTATTGGTCTCGCTATAGGTGGCAGGTGCGGGGTTGTAGATACCATGTGCGCTAGGTCGTCACATAGATCATATACAAATGGAAGCTTTAGTCTCTGCGCTAACTGAGCGCTAAGCCGAAGGCCGTCGTAACTAAAGAGTACATCCCATGTTCCTCCTTTGTATTCCTTCAAAAACCGATTGATGTATATGGACGGAAAGGCGTCGCACTTCTTGGGAGATTCCCCATCTCTGTTTAGGTATATCGTAGGAAACTCTTCTTGCGTAAATACTTGCCGGGTCTTTGATGTGTCGCGCAAGGCGATCAGAGTTATCTCATGTCCCTTGAGTGCTCGCAAAAACCAGTGTAGGCGATTCACTTGTGAGTAGAGCGGGTCTATCTCGGAAAAGAGAAGGATTTTCATGGTTTTGAGATCAGTATTAACTCACTAAAGATCTTTTCATACTTTCTGACTACATCTTGTATATCATAATACTCAAGCTTTTTAACACCGCTGGCTCCTTTTTCTTTCCACACAGCTTTTTCTTCTATAAAGGTTCTCATTGCTCTATACAGATCCTGGGTAAGTAACGGAGTAGATTGTACGGAGTCGTAGAGAATGTTCTCTAGGCAGATATCTGCCACATTGGCCCGTATATTTGGAATCATAATTCCTACGTCTTGATTCTGTATAACTTCCCGGGCTCCGCCACTATCTGTAAGTATTAGTGGCAAGCCAAAAGAAAGTGCTTCAAGTACAGCAATGCTCCAGCCTTCGAAGTAGGAAGGAAGTACAAAGGCATCAGCTGTTTCATAGTACTTTCGTATATCGTCCTTGTAGCCCAGAAAGAGTATTGTATCTTCCAGGCGGTACTTCCTTACTCGTTTCTTAAAGAGTTCGAGATAGGCCGGATCGGTGTTATACCCAAAGCATAGGACTTTGAAATTTGGGAATGTTTCTTTTAGCTCCTTTGTTGCAGAGATAAGAGCATTCTGTCCCTTCATGATTGTATAGCTTGCTACATTCAAGAATACATAATCATCTTTTTCTAATCCTAAAGTCTCTCTTGTCACACCAATACTGATATTTTCTCGCTTCATGATGGTTCTATCTATCCCGTTTTCAATTACGCATATTTTTTCAGGATTAACACCTATATTGCTTGAGACATATTCTTTTACGGTAGTGGATACTGCTATGTATGCGTCAATATACGGATCTAAGTACTGAACAAATCTTTTGTGGTATTCGGTAAACCAAACAAACGTATTGTGGAGATAGAATACCACACGAACCCCATACTTTTTCATGCGAGGAATGCCCAGTAAGTAAGGCCCATCGGAGGGGAAGTATACAGAATGAAGCTGAACGAGTGCTATCTTGTGTCTCAGTATATATGCTTCAAGCTCTTGTTCTGTAGGCTCAACAATACATTCCACATGAATGCCAAGCTCACTACATACTTGTGCGGCATTTCCCAGTCTCTGAGTGCAAAGTATGTATACTTGGAAATTGGTTTTATCGATATGGGTGACCATATCGATAATTACTTGCTCAACCCCTCCTTTATCAAGACTTGGTAGCAGTATGAGGATATGCGTCTTTGCTTCTCGGTGTGTATTCTTTACCTCCTGAGGTGTTGTGTGGCGCCTGAGGAAATGCCTAAGTGTTATCCTTAGATAATTTGGTAGTATGACAATCCATATACATGCACGTAGAACAAAAAAGAATAGGAAGTCGGGCATATACTTGCTTGTCTCCATCATACAGACCTTTAGCTTTGTAATGTTGCTGGTTTGGTTTTGCATATGCTAGGTCTTCTTTCGCGGATGAAAATATCTCTTTCTGATTATGCTGTTGAGCATTGGTAGGCGAAAGTGAATAAAGAAACCGTTTATCCAGCCCGTGTCGTTAATCTTGTCTTGAAGTTCCCTACGTTTCTTACGAGAGAATACAGCTCGTATTCCTTCGAGAACGGAAAACTGGGTGTGTTTGTCTACGAACTTACCTACCCCAAATGTTTCGTTATGGCTTAGAGAGAAATATGCTTCTGTAAGTATCCTTGGAGGATTCTCCATCGTCTCTTTTAAAAGCTCGAGCATTCTTTCCCTCCATTCTTTCGCTACAAATGAATGATGATCTATATAGGTAGTAACCAGTGGAACTGCAGCAAGTACACCTTCTTGGAAATATTGTATGTAGTTTGTGTGAATATCATCCTCAGCGGAGCTTTGTTCCTTTTGAGCTATCACGTGTCCATCTTGCTCTATGTACCCTTTAGTGCTTCCGGAAGGCGAGTTTGTGAGCATCTCTATAGGAGAAACACTAAATAATATTGTTTTTATCCACTCAGGATCGTGAAGCTCATTGGGACCAAAAGAGTGCTTCTCTGTATTTGTTCTCTGTTTGTTGAGTGGTATTTGCAGACCCAGATAATGCCCAATCCAATGAGTCTCAGGAAACAGATGGGCCAGGTTGTCTTGGATGGTACCTCTCCAGCCAATATCTACTAGCATCACAGCCGGGGTTGTTTGTGTGATATTCTTTTGTTCGAAGTACCTATATAAAAGGGTTTTCTTTTCTTGTAATATATTCTGTATCTTTGCTAAGAACTCCTTGTCGTTGAGCAGATCATGGATTCTCTGGTCTTGCCATGGATACTGGATATCTTCGTCTTCATCAAGATTATACTTTTGAAAGTAAGCAAGGAACGGTTCAGGAATAATTTGGAGAGTTGAGAATAGTGCCTTCAGTGATTGAGTCGAGTATTGCGACCATACTCGCATAAGTTCTTCTGTTGAAAAGGTCTTTAGTGATGGGGCAAATGTTGCTGCACGACTGACTTCCAGTAGTTCTGATCGTGGAAACAATGTATTACTTTCTTGGGCAATTCTGTCATGTATCTTTTTAAAGAACTCTCCTTCTCGAGTACAGTAGTGGATGAATTCTAGGCCTCTCTTCTGTCCATCTTCTAGTATATTGTGTATGAAGAATGTGAAGAATGGAGCCATGCTTGTACCAATCTTCCATATGTCTTGTTGCTTATCACTGTATTCTTTTGGTGCGGGAAGTGTATTAATCTCGATTTGCAAGGAATCATAATAACGAGATATGTTTCCTTTTTTTCTTTCTTGAAACTTCTTTAGAAACGTATGGCGTTTCTTTTCTTCGGCAGCTTCAGCAGCGGAATGCATTTCACGTTGAAACTC
>CAYGIM010000106.1:0-2740 GCA_964349895.1 uncultured Candidatus Peribacteria bacterium
CAAGTCGGCGTTCTTGTCGTGGATTCTCGTCTTTGCTACTCTTCTGTACTTTGTTCTCTACTGGATATCTCCCTACTCGTTTCACAACATACTATCCAATGTACGCTACGCCATGGTCTTTCTCGTCATCGGCAGTCTGACCGTAAGTTTTATCGTCCACCGGTTAAAAGTACTGCAGCCGATCTTTTATTTTGCGACATTTCTAGCGTTGATCGTTGCACTCCTAATGCAGCAGCAGATACCCGACCTCACTGTACGGCTCGACCTGATCAGGTCGTATCCCTATGACTTTGCCCTCTTTGTACTGATCTTCTTTGGCTTCTTTTATTCGGTTATCTCGCTGGAGTTTTTGAGGCGTCACCGCATGTTCATCGTGCTTCCCCTCTGTATTGCAGCACTTACTCTCATCCCCCTCAAAAGCCTGTATGTACGAACCCTGCCGCTTAGGGAAGACAACAGAATGGTCTCCATGAAGGAGTGGTATCAGGGCGCACTTCACTGGATAAACCTCCTCGAGGCAAGTGAAAGGATTGCCAATGAGAAGCAGAGTGAGGAGCGAAGCATCAGTTTTAGCGGCTTTAGTATTCACTATCCTCTCTTTGGTCGCTCGCTGCAAAACAGCGTCTCGTATACCAATGTAAACACATGCACCTGGTGTCGCTATGAGACGTTTGCCCTCTCAGAAAACTCCATCCGCAGAGACAGCTCGTATAATGCTTGGCTCAAGAACCTCGTGCTCCAAGGAAAAGAATATTTGATCATTGAGCCACATGATACAAAGAATGTTCAGAACATCGAGCTCAGCTGGGCAATCAATCACCCCGAGTACTTTCAGCAGATCCTCGCAACAGGAGACACAAGAGTATTTAAACTGAAAGCCGCACTCTACAATTATCAAACACTTAGCAAGCTATAAGTTAGCTACTATCCCACAAAACCTGTTTGTTGCAATATTCTCAAAAAAGGATACAATGTGTGTTGGTTAGGAATTTATTCTGTTTGTTTGTGTCTCTATGATCCAGAAAGAAGCATTACGTCACCTGCAAGGCATGCACGATGTACTTCCCGAAGACTTCATCTACGTGCATCACCTTGAGGATATCGTAAAAGCACAGGCGCTTCATAGCGGGTTCAAGAGAATTGAGACTCCTGTTTTGGAGTACACAGAACTGTACCTACGTGGCGTAGGAGCATCGACCGACATCGTAGAAAAAGAGATGTATGCTTTTGTCGATAAGGGAGACAATCACATCGCAGTAAAGCCAGAAGGTACCGCCGGCGTGGTACGTGCCTATATCGAGCACAACATGAAAGAGCTGCCCCAGCCAGTACTTCTCTACTATCTCGGGCCGCCAAATCTTCGACACGATAGGCCTCAGCGCGGACGGTATCGTCAGCACACCCAGTACGGGTTTGAGGCTCTTGGAAGCGACGATGCATTTGTCGATGCGCAGATCCTGAGCATCGGTTACAACGTCATCAAGAACCTCGGAATACAGGGATGCGAGCTACACATCAACTCAATCGGTTGCAAGAAGTGTCGAGGAGAGTACATGGAGATGCTCAAGAATTATTACAGTGGCAAAGAGCGAAATCTCTGTGAAGATTGTCAGCGACGGATCACCACCAATCCACTTCGCCTGCTCGACTGCAAAGAAGAAGACTGTGCAATACTTGCCAATCTGGCTCCTAAGCTTTGTGACAACCTGTGCGAAGACTGTCAAAAGCACGATACAAATGTAAAAGAATACCTTGGACTCCTCGAGATACCTTTTGTCCTCAACCCAAAACTCGTCCGTGGGCTCGACTACTACAACCGCACGGTTGCTGAGTACATGGTGCCAAAGAAGCAGGGGACAATCTCCCTCGGAGGAGGCGGACGCTATGACTATCTAGCCGAAATGCTCGGAGGAGACAAGACGCCTGCAGTCGGTATAGGACTCGGCCGTGAGCGCGTCATCCTAGAGATGAAAGACCAGGGCATCGTGATCGAAGACCAAGAAAAAGCAGACATATTTTTGATCCAGCTCGGTGAAGAGGCCAAGAAACAAGCCATCTCTCTCCTAAAGGAGCTCCAAGGAAAAGGTCTCTCGACCGTAGGAGCACTGGGCAGCGGTAGTATCAAGTCTCAGCTACGCCTAGCAGACCGATACAATGTAAAGTATGCGCTTATCCTCGGAGAAGTAGAGGTAAGAGACAAGGTAGTTATTATTCGAGATATGGAAAAGGGTGTACAAGAGACGGTCTCGGAAAACGAGATTGTTACGGTATTAAAAAAGCGTTTGGGATAATCCCCTTTCTTGCATTTTTGCCAAAAAGACCTATACCTGTTTCGTACCCTTTCGTAGATTTTCCTTCATCATGACCTATATTATTGCACGCATTTTAGCGATATGTGTACTTCTCGGGCTCATAGGAGCAGCCTCTTTTTCCATTGTCGGCATGAAAGCTACCGTGCGCAAAAAAGTCGGTGAGCGAGATGCCAAAAAGGCAAAGAAGAACACGCATCAAAAGATAGAGCACCTCCTCCAAAGCGAACAGAAGAGAAAGAAGGAGCAAACGCTTGCTCCTTCTGGAAAGCGACACAATCTTCATGACAAAGAGATTGTCGAGGTAAACAAGCTCCTCCGCGCTGCCGATGGATTTTTGGAAAAAGAAAACTACGATGAAGCAGAGAAAGCTCTTATCGCAGCCCTTTCTATCCATCCGATAGATATGCGCGTGCAGTCCAAACTCGGAC
>CAYGIM010000106.1:2750-3617 GCA_964349895.1 uncultured Candidatus Peribacteria bacterium
GGCGGAGCAGATGTATGCCCGGCTTGTAGAAAACGCTCCATACGATGCTGTGTTTTATACCAACCTCGGCTATGCACTTTACCATCAAGAAAAGCTTGAGCATGCCAAGTTTGCCTACAAGCGAGCTATCGAGCTCGATCCAAGTAAACCCTCGCGCTTCATAAGCTTAGGCCAGATATACTACGATCTGGAGCACTTAGAAAAAGCTGAGAAGATGTTTGAGCGAGCGTTTGAGGCCGATGCAAAAAATGTCGATGTGATGGCAACTCTTGCTCATATCGCCGAGAAGCAGGAGAATAAAGAAAAGGCGCGTACTTGGTGGTATATGATTCTCTCTGTCGACCCCCATCACGTAGCCGCAAGAGACGCGATTCGCCGGATAGAATCAATCTAACTCGTCACCCCTGACGTCATGAAGACCAAGATACGTACCCAGTATCGATGCAAGGAGTGCGCCTATCAGTCGCCGAGTTGGCTTGGAAAATGCCCCAGTTGCGAGGCGTGGAATAGTTTTGAAGAAGAACAGCTGCAAAAAACGCATCACAGCTCCGGAAGTCAGTTCAGCACCCGACGAAAGCTCGTGCATATCGATGATGCGTCACTCAAGAGAAAAGACACGACGCCTGAGTATAGAAGTAACATCCCCGAGATAGCACGAGTTATCGGAAGCGGACTACCACGCGGATCTCTGAATCTGCTTTTTGGTGAACCTGGTATTGGAAAATCTACGTTTGTACTATCTCTCATAGAAAGCCTCGCACCATCACCAAAGAAGATCATATATGTGTGTGCCGAAGAATCGGAGGAGCAGGTTGCCAAGCGGATCTTTCGCTTAGGGCTCAATCTTCCCAATCTCTACCTCGTCCA
>CAYGIM010000107.1:0-3615 GCA_964349895.1 uncultured Candidatus Peribacteria bacterium
TTTCCGAAGTCCCCCTGATAAGGGGGAAACAGGGGGTTTCTGATGCATACTTATTGTATAAATCTTTGCTTTATGCGCAAGCAAAAGCCAGCAGATGAGGGATCATCTACTGGCGGGCCTGAGGTTTTACCACTCAGGCGTGGATAAGGACTTTTTCTTTTTGTGGTCTATCTGATCTCCACGAGGAGATCTTTTCCATAGCGTCATCGACGATATCGGTCGGCACCTCGATGCGGTAGGGAAGCACACCGCGATCACCGCCTCGCATGGTGACATTCAGCAGTCTCAGATCGAGACCTGACTTCCACTGGTAGGGAATATCGATGGACGACCATTCAGCTCGGCACAAGACCAAGCCAAACTCATAGGGAGCTCTGAAGCCTAGCTCCTTCATGAGCAACATTCGTAAGAAGTGGATTGGGACTATCCCAGAGTATTCTGTGGCGTCAAACATAACGAGAGTGCCAAGTGGGTTTTTATCCACATGAATACGCATACTCGTGAAGTATTCTCTGAGATCATCCTTCACTCGGTACTCATTGAGCGCGACTCCTCCTTTCAGGTCGTATTTTTGTTTCTTTCTCATGGATCCGAATCTGAGGCACATGAGTTTTTGGATGTATCGTTGAGCATGATCATCATGCTGACGCTTACCTGTCATGCTGCTAGCGATAGAGAAGTCCCAGGCTAGTGCAAGGAATCGAGCCCAAGATGAAAGCTCTCTATAGATGACTTGCTGCCCCATAAGGGCGTTACAGTCTTTTTTGAGCTCATCATATCCTGACCTGCGAGGATGAGTGATGCGATAATGGCTTCGAGGTGATTCTGGGCGACTATCAGCGATATGCCGTGGCCATCAGACTCTTGGAGCTGTTGGCTCAGATCAGCTTTCTCATAGAGGACGACGTCGGTCTTTGATTGAAGTGTCTCGATGTTTCGGGACTCACTTCTAAATTGGCCACCGAATCCTCTTTTCCATTTCACAAATGCTTTCTTCGTATGAAAGCCTACCTCTTCCAGCTCCGAGATAACAGCCCTGGTATGGTCTGTCATTCTGGGGTTCAGAAGAATCATATTTCCAGGCTCCGGCAAGTCGATCGGATGATCTGCATTGATGTCTTCTTCTGCGCCGATGCACAGCACAGTTTTCTTGTTCTTTTCAGTTCCAATTCGTAATGTGTACATAACTCGTACACCTCATCTTTCTCTTTGTTATTTGGGCTAGTGCCCATGGCAATGTACGTACTTGCTTTCTCTAAGTCAATCAATTTCCCAGGTATATCTCCCTGAGCTTGGCGTCGTTTTGCACCTCTTCGGGCTTACCCATGAGGTGGATGCTGCCATCGACTATCACGATCACACGATTGACCAGGTTGAAGAGAAACTTGAGGTCGTGCTCTACCAAGAGGATTGTCCTATTTTGTTCGGATGCAATCGATCTGAGCATATCGGAGAGCTTGTTGCGCAGAGCTGGGGCTACTCCTGCCGTAGGCTCGTCTATGAGGAGCAGGGGACGGTTGGTACGCTTGAGGCGGGCAAGCTCCAGGAGTCGCAGCTGTCCTCCTGAGAGGATGCCTGCAGAAGCGTGGATATACTTCTCGAGTCCTACCTCCGTGAGGGATGTCTGGATGTCAGCATACATCTCGCTTTTCTTTTGTTTGTCGAACATCCACCACCATGGTAGCTGCTTCTCTTTTTCCAGAACGAGGATCATATTCTCCGCGAGAGTCATGTCTTTGAAGACTCCGACATTTTGGAAACTGCGACCGATATGTGTACGAGCTCGTATATGTGGCTCGGTGCGTGAGATCTCTTTGCCATCTATAAATATCTGGCCTCGATCGTGAGCATGAAACCCCGAGATCGTATTGAGCAGGGTAGTCTTGCCGCAGCCATTTGGGCCGATGATGCCGAGGATCTCACCATTGCTGGCACTCAGAGAGATATCCTTCAAGATATGTCTTTGCTGTATGGACAAACTTAAGTCTTTGATTTCGAGCATTTGAGTGTATTTAGATAGTACGTTCTACCACCGGCAGGTATCGAGCGAGGCTGCGTGCTGCTATGATCACGATGATGGCATAGATGGCAGTTCGTACGTGGCCAAGAATGCTGGAGGGGAGTGAGAGCATCCGTATGCCTTCTGGTAAGAGTGTGATAGCAAGAGATGCGAGTATGAGCGATGAGACCTTTGGTCGTACAGCTATGATTGCGACTGTCAGCATCGTAAGTAGCCAGGGAATACCGCCAAAGCTTGGGTCGATAAACTGTATGCGGTACAAGGTTACTATGCCAGCTATTGCACCAAGTATAGATGAGGCTGTGATTGCGATACTACCTACGGATACGGGGTTTACTCCAAGTGAGGAAAGAAGTAGCTTGTTTTCTCTGAGTCCTCGGATATAAAGCCCAACCCTGCTCAATAGTATGAGAAACTGTATCGCTAGTAGGATGACCATGATGATGCACTCAAAGACAACGAGCGAATCGAGGCTAGTTATGAATGCTGGTCGTGTAATCCCACTTATTCCCAGCGCTCCTCCCGTGACAGACTCCCACGAGCGGATTACTGCATCTGTGGCCAATATGCTTGCGAGCGAGAATACAGCAAAGGTGTCTGTCTCGAGCTTTCTGTATGCGATGAGAAACATACCGAGAGCGCCGAGCGCAGCAATAAGACTTAGCAGCAGGCTTGTACCTTGCCCAAGGCCAAGGTGTAGACAAATAGCCAAAGTATACGCGGCAACAGAGGCGAGTACGGGTATACCAAAGAAATGAATACCGGCTATGGAATAGCTTATCTGCCCTGCAGATCCAAGCACGGTGTTTTCTGCAAAGCGCGCGATGATGGTGAGAATGTAGCCCATGGAGAAGTGATATTATTATGTCATTGCGAGTATTCGAAGCAATCCAGTATCTTTTCTTTTTTTCTGGATCCCGGATGAGCACGGGGGGATGACGGACAAGTAAGTGCTGTTTCTCAAAACGTCCTCGCTTGTTTATAAAATATGCCTTTTGGTCTCAGAAGGAGGATAACCGTTGCGATCATAAATGTGATGAGCATCTTGGCGCTGCTATTTACAGATGTGAATGCGATCAAGAACTCGGGTATTAGCGCGAGGAGAAAGCTTGCAAAGATCACTCCTTTTATCTGTGCATTGCCTCCCATGAGAAGAGCGAGGAATGCGAGTATCACTGTACCCAGCCCCATTCCTGGTGTGAGTGCCGTATACATTCCTGTAAAGATGGTCGTCATACCAGCAAGCGTAATTGCTATGAGGTAGCTGATGATGCGTATGTGCTTGGCTGATATGCTCAGGCTTTGCGATATGTATGGATTCTCAGCTAGTGATTTGAGCTTTCTGCCAAACGGTGTGTGGTTGAGAAGTGTATAGAGCCCTAGGAGTGCTATCACTCCAGTCGCGAGTGTCATGATTGCTGGTAGGGGAATAGTGAGTCCCATGACCTGATACGCAGGGATCGTAAGTGTACTAAACGTCTTTCCATCTGTCCCCCAGAGTATCGAGATGATCGCGGTGAGGAGAAGGCCTGCGATAAAGCTCACCAGCATACCGAGGAGATAGTGACGTTTGTTGTTGTAGTACTCGAGGAGGT
>CAYGIM010000108.1:0-315 GCA_964349895.1 uncultured Candidatus Peribacteria bacterium
GTACTGAAGTGGCTCGATATTGGTGATTCCTAGGCAGTACGCAACGATACTACCTGCGGCACTTCCACGCCCAGGGCCCACTGCGATACCGTGATCACGTGCCCAGGTGATAAAGTCTTCTACGATCAGAAAGTAGGTATTGAACTCCATGGTGCTGATCACCAGCAGTTCGTACTCGATACGCTGGATGATCTTTTGTACCTCTTCAGAGAGTCGTGCCGTCAGCACCATCTTCTGCTCAGAGTATCCACGTGTCGTCATCTCTTGAAACTCTTGAGGAGATCTTGACTGAGCTTCACGCGACCGCTACTCCAG
>CAYGIM010000108.1:325-3599 GCA_964349895.1 uncultured Candidatus Peribacteria bacterium
CTCTTGAGGAGAGAGGTCGGCAAGTTTCTTTTCTACACTAAACGGAACTTTCTCGATCAAGAGATCGAGCTCTTCGGGCGTAACTGGTAGTTGATACTTCTTACTTGCTCCTTTAAATACGCGTTCGCGTACCACCATCTCTGGCGTTTTGTCAGCCGGGACCTCGTAGAGCGGCATCTTGTATACACCCATCCCTATCTTGAGGTCGATCATGTCGGAGATCTTCGAGGTGTTGTCAAATACCTCAGGATGATCAGGAAACATCGTCATGAGCTCTTCCTCGCTCCGCATAGAGTAGTCACCGCCTTTCATCGTAAGACGTGTCTCATCATCGACCGACTTGTCGGTCTGGATACAGACAAATATATCATGTGCTTCTTTGTCTTCTTTGTTTACATAGTGACAGTCGCAGGTAAGCACGGTCGGAATATCATGCGCTTTGGCGAGCTGAAATATGCGATCATTTACGATTCGTTGTTCGGGTAGCTCGATGCGATCTTGCACCTCGAGAAAATACGAGTCTTTGCCATAGAGATACTGGTACTGCTCAACGGTCTTGATCAGCTCGGTATCGGGTGCTCCTGAGAGGATCATCTGCGACATCTCTCCTCCGAGGCAGGCAGAGAGAGCGATGATGCCTTCTTTGTACTGCTCCATCAGCTCGTAGTCGATACGTGGCTTGTAGTAGTAGCCCTCGAGGTGAGCTCTACTTACGAGCGTCATCAGGTTCTCATAGCCGACGTTGTTTTTTGCGAGGAGTACGAGGTGATAGTAGCGCTTGTTGTGTTCGGTCAGCTGTTTCTCAAAACGACTTCCTCGTGTGACGTACATCTCACAGCCGATGATAGGCTTGATCTCCTCTTTTTTGCACGCCTTATAAAACTCCACGGTACCATAGAGTACGCCGTGGTCGGTCAGAGCACAGGCTGTCTGTCCTAGCTCCTTCGCACGCTTGGCATACAGTGCAGGCTTGGGCAGCCCGTCGAGCAGTGAGTAGTAGGAGTGATTATGAAGATGGGTATACATGCTGGCCTAGTGGTGAATCATAATATCACAGAGCTTGAGGTTGAGGCGCTCCTTGCCATTCCAAAACTGCGTGCCTATCTGGAAGGCGAGAGAGATGCTTGCAGCCTTTTTGATACGAGCAGTGTGTTCTCCCATACCAAATCCTATAAATGCCACAGGATAGGCAGATGTCGGTACGGTCATGCGGAGGTGTTGCTGTTCATTTCCTACAAGCTGTATATCATATGCTTGGATGTTTTCCAGAGAAAAGATCGGTTCTGGATTGCTCATCCCGTACGGCTCGAAAAGTCGTATCATATGTGCTGTCTTGATGTTGATTTCGCCTTGAGATAACGTGCTCTCGATCTGCAAAACCTGCGGAACTCTCTCGGGACGTGAGGAGAGCTCTTCTTCTATACGGCGCGTCAGCTCCGGTAGGTGTTGCTTACTCATGGTAAGTCCTGCTGCTTGTGCATGTCCTCCAAAGCCCACAATGAGTTCACTGTGTCGAGCCAGGAGCTCGGTTATATGAAGCCCTTTCGGACTACGAAGCGATCCGTGCAGCATACCAGCTTTTTCTCGGTAGATAAGACTTGGCTTACCAAAGCGCTCTGTGACCTTACCTGAGATGAGGCCGACGATTCCCTGGGGGATGTCCGCAGTGCCAAAGGTTAAGAATCTATCGCGGACACTTTTCAGTTTCTCGATCGTTCTTTCAGTCCACTCTTTACTTACCGTTTGGCGTTCTTTGTTGATCTCATTGAGTTTGTATGCCAGCTCGGTACGTTTCGGTGCCTTACTCAAGAAGAGCTCGAGAGCCGTCTCTGCTCGCTCGAGTCTCCCCGCGGCATTTATGCGCGGTCCGATCTGAAAACCTATCGTGCGACTATCTATTGATCCCTTGTCGATACCCGCGGCAAGAATCATGTCGCTAAACCCAGGCAGATCATGCTCTTTGAGAAGTTTGAGAGCCTCGCGCACGATGTCTCTATTTTCTCCAATAATAGGAACCATGTCTCCGATGAGTCCGGTGCCTCCGAGCACAGTCCATAACTGTATTTCGTGTGGATGGCTTTGAAATAGTCCAAACTCTTCGGCTAGGGCAAGTGCGAGTTTGAGAGCGACACCAGAACCGGAGAGATGTTTCTGAGGGTATGATTCTTCCGGAAGCAATGGGTGCAGTATCGCATATGCAGCTGGTAATGTAGCACCAAATCCATGATGGTCGGTAATGATCGTATCGATATGGAGCTTGGCTGCTTCCCCTACTTCTGTTACCTTCGTAATGCCATTGTCTACGGTGATCATGAGGGTGACACCAGCATCTGCAAGTTCTCGTATCTGTCTCATGTTGATACCATAGCCGTCACGCTCACGATCTGGTATGCGATAGGTCACTTCGGCCTTGAGACAGAGAAGTGCTCGCACCAAGATAGCGCTGCCGGTGACACCGTCGATGTCATAGTCACCACAGATGGCGATGCGCTCGCGGCTATCTATGGCTTTCTTGATGCGATCTACAACACGCCGCATAGACGAGAATAGCCACGGAGACTCACCTAAAGGCATATTGGTGCCATAAAAGAATGAGTGAGCATCTTGTATGTCACGCAAAGCAAGCATATGCTCGACAATTGACCGCTCTTTTGAGCGGATCTGCGGGTATTCCCAGCTGGCTCCGATAATACTTTCTCCTGTGTTTGTCATTGCCATGGGCTTATGTGGTGAATAGTATGTATCCGGCATTATTAGATTGCAAAAGGTATGGCCCAAATTCAATTGCATGAGCGGTGGAGTATTTTAGATCAAGGTGCACTTGCTGCTTGGTTGGCACGTGAAAACCAGCCTAAGTTTCGCCTTGGGCAGATTCGTCAGGCGGTATTCTCCCCGACTGTTTCTAGCTGGGCTGATATTACCACACTTCCAGAGGAGCTTCGAGTCAAGGCTGAGCAAGAAAGCTACTTCCTCTCGCTTACCTCTGCAAGCACACTTCCCTCTTTTGGAGGGTCATCGACGAAGCTGGTTCTCAAGACACATGATGATTTGTTTTTGGAGTGTGTGATCATCTTTCACAAAGAGCGTACGACTCTCTGTGTTTCTTCACAGGTAGGATGTCCTCTGAAGTGTTCCTTTTGCACGACGGGTAAGATGGGATTCTTTCGTAACCTTACTTGGTACGAGATCGTCGACCAGCTCCGATTCGTCAACATGGTATTAGATAAGGCAAAGCTTCCAGGAGTTCGCAATATCGTATTCATGGGTATGGGCG
>CAYGIM010000109.1:0-3579 GCA_964349895.1 uncultured Candidatus Peribacteria bacterium
ATACCGTAGTTCATTTCCAGAGTCATTCGAAGAGAACATGGTAAAGAAGATGGTAGATGACAAGTTTACGAGACGAAGACTCGAGTTCTATCTCAATAGTCTGGTGGGCAACTTGCAAACAGTAACGCAAACCAATCTCTTTGGTGAAGAAAGTATTATAGAGTCACTGCAAGCATTTGAAGATCGCATCAAGTTTACCTTGAACGCAGAAAAGACCATATGTATGACTCTCCAAAGCGTAAAGAAGATCGAGCAGCTTTTAGAAGATAGCCGGAAAGCATTACATAGCTTAACGCTTGCGCGGAACGTTGAAGCCGTTACATCAAAGTCTTTTCATACCAAGAAGCAACAAAAGGAACTCGAACAGATGATCGCAGAAAAAGAACGCATCGTAGAACACCTCAAGTACTTCTTTGCAACCGCAGGAAAGATGAATATGTCACATCATCCAGGATATATAAGTCCTATGTTTCTGGAGACATTGCTGAGTAGTTGTATGGAGAAGAAGGAAGAAACATAAAAGTAAGGGCGCAACAAAAAACCAGCGCTATGGAATTTCTAGTGACTGTGTCCTCCTACGCTGAAGCTACGGCGGACTAGCACTTCGCTAACTGCTCGCTCTGGACTGGCTGTGCCAGCCATAGCTCGCATAATTATTGAAGCAGGGAACCATTCGTTTCACTCAGGTACACTGCATGAACTACTCGATGGTACCTCAAGTACGAGAAAATAACCCTGTTAGACTTAGCTGGCGTGCCATGAACTCGAACGACAGTGAGTAGTTCATGGTGGGCAGGAGAGGAATCGAACCTCTGAAGGCGTGAGCCAGCAGATTTACAGTCTGCCCCGTTTGACCGCTTCGGTACCTACCCATGAAAAAACTTATTGTCGCATTATCATCTAATAACCAGGATAACAAGTGGTGGCTCTTCGACAAACTCAGAGCATCCGGCTCTTTCTTTCTATCATACGTTGCAGGCCAACCATAGCTGGTCGCAGACCATGAGCGAAGTGCTATGCGCACGAAGTCGAATGGAGCCGCTTGTCGGATTCGAACCGACGACCTACTGTTTACAAGACAGTTGCTCTACCAGCTGAGCTAAAGCGGCGTGAATAATGCCATTCTACTCTATATATCAGGGGCAAGGTCGTCAATAGGAGTTACATCAGAAAGGATATATACTGCCAGCATGATTATCTCAAGAATCATCTCATTCTTCTTTCCTCACCACTGTATCGTGTGTGAGACTCCTGGGGTGCTTCTTTGTGATGAATGTACTCACCAACTCCCCATCCACGTGCGCTACCTCTGCCCTATCTGCCACCATGAAACTATTGCGGGATCTATCTGTATTCGCTGTGGCCTCGAGAGAAGACATAGCAGCCTTGATAGACTCATCGTCATCACCAACTACAAACATGCACCAATCAAGAGGCTGATCAAAGCTTTTAAGTATGCTTATGTAACCGATGCTATGCCTATCATCACACATATCATCGGACAGGTTACAGGCGCCCTGTACCTCCCTGCCAATACCTTGTGCACCAGCATACCATTACGTCGGCTACGCAAGATAAGCAGACCCTATAACCACAGCCAAGAGATAGCTAGGATCCTAAGCAAAGCCTCTGGCTTACCCTATCAAGACTTGCTCAAAAAACATCGAAATACCAAACACCAAGCAAAGCTCCAGAGACCAGATAGGATAAAAAATGTCCATAATTCTCTTACCTCACAAGCTCCCCTCGCTTACAATCAACCCATCGCTATAATTGATGATGTAGTGACGACGGGCGCGACCATGGAAGAGGCTGCTCGCGCTCTCAAGCTTGCCGGGGCTCCTATTGTTATCGGTATCGGACTTGCACATGACTAAGAAACGTTACGATCTGGCTATCGACTGCTCTCGGTATGCCACACATGCCTACACTGGCGTAGAGCTCTACTCACGAGAGATTGTTGATGGCATCATACAGTTTACTCTCGAGCACCCTGAGTTTCGTTTGTTACTGTTTACCAAGGTACCAACGTTTCGTAATCTACCGGCGAATATCACAGAGCAGGTAATTGATCAAAAAAGACTCTGGACCCTGATCGGCCTCAGCTGGGCTATACTCAAAGATTCCCGCAAGATCAGCAAACTGTTTATCCCTTCCCATACTCTACCGCTCATCACACCGGGAAGAACATATACTACGATCCATGATGTAGCTTTTTGCGCCTATCCGAATGCGTATTCCCTGATCGACCGCACCTATCTCTATCTGACCACGTGGTTTTCTGTGCTTGTTTGCAAACGACTCATCGTCCCTTCTGAGACGACCAAGAATGATCTTGTTCGATACTTTCGAGCCAATCCTGAACGTATCTCTGTCGTCTCTCACGGATACACGGTAAAAAAAGAAGACACTCAGTCAGGCTCTCTAATACTTAGCAAGTATGGCCTCGTGCCCGGAAAGTATTCACTCTTTATAGGGCGCATAGAGACAAAGAAAAACCTCATGCGTATGCTTGATGCTTTTGCCATGGTGAGCCCCATGTATCCTGGTTACAAGTTGGTATGTATAGGTAAAGACGGGCATGGTGCCGAGGAGATCCATGCACACCATCAAAAGCTGAATACCTATATCCGAGAGAGCATAATCTTTACAGGATATATGAAAGATGAAGAGTGTAGTGTGCTTCTAAAGAATGCTCATACGTTTATGTTTACAACACTTTACGAAGGATTTGGGTTCCCTATCCTCGAAGGCTTTGAGGTCCACGTACCAGTCATCACTTCAAACACGACAGCAAGCGCGGAGGTTGCGGGAGACGGTGCACTGACCGTAGATCCACTCAACACTCAAGAGATAGCCAATGCTATAAAGCAGCTCATCGATAACGAATCATTGCGACAAGAGCTTATCAAGAAAGGTAATGAGAGACTCAAATTGTACTCTTGGAGCAAGGCAGTGGCTGAGACGATACGAGTGCTAGGGATACGAGATATATAACAAGACAACATAGCCGTCATCCCGGAGTAGTCATCCGGGATCCAGAAAACAAAAACATAAAAGAATCTTTTGAAACACCTGAGAACCTGGATCCTCAACTCGCTCGAGTACTCACTCTCGAGGATGACAGAATAATACACTCAACCATTTACATATGTTCTCACAAATTGGCATCCATATAGGTTCCTTTACTATCCACTGGTATGGCCTTCTCTATATTGCGGGGGGTGTCTTTTGCTTCTTGTATATCAATACTGTCTTGAAAGGCCGGATGCCCAAGAATGCTGATCTATGGGATATGCTCGGCATCGTCTTTGCAGGAATCATATTGGGTGGAAGGCTGGGTTACGTGCTTTTCTATAACACAGGATACTACTTATCAAACCCTCTGAAAGTTCTTGCCCTGATGGAAGGTGGCATGTCATTTTTTGGAGCGCTTGTCGGCGTCGTGATCGGCATCCTGATCTATGCAAAGAAGAAGCACATATCATGGGCCACCCTCACCGATATCATTGTCGTACCTCTTCCTGTAGCCCTAGGCCTCGGCCGACTTGGCAACTTCCTCAATGGTGAGCTCTATGG
>CAYGIM010000110.1:0-3542 GCA_964349895.1 uncultured Candidatus Peribacteria bacterium
GCCTAGTATAGTATGTCATCCCCCGAGTACTCGTCGGGGATCCATAAAAGGTTGAACAACATATTGGATGGATTCCCTTCTTCCTCCTTCGCCAAGGCTTCGGCGGACAAGTCTTGGGAATGACAGATGCCCTATATAAGCGTCACGATCTCCGAAGACTTGATCAGCTCTGCACCATTGCCATCCATCTCCTCAAGCGCAGCCTGAGCACTCCCCTCAGGCATGTCTACGCCACGACATGCGTCTTGGACCACATAGACCTTGTACCCAAGCTCTATAGCATCTAGGACTGTAAATTTCACACAGTAGTCTGTAGCGATGCCAAGCACAACCACTGTATCGATCTCCTGCTTCTTGAGCAGGTCATCTAGCTCAGTCTTTGACTTGTGAGCATTGTCAAAGAAACCGCTGTAACTATCGACTGATACGTTGGTGCCTTTTTGCACGATAGCATCTGGCCGCAGTAGATTCTCTACGATCTCAGCACCGCGAGTCCCCTGCACACAGTGTGCTGGCCACCAGACCTGAGGAAGACCATCCAGCTCACCATGGCCATACATCTCTGTACCAGCATTGTTCACCGCAAAACTGCCATGGTTTTCTGGATGCCAGTCTTGCGTCGCGACTACATACCATCCATGATCACGAGCAAACTCGATCATACGATTTGCCACAGGTATTACCTGATCTCCTCCGGCCACCGCGAGTGAGCCACCCGGCAAAAAGTCATACTGTAGGTCTATGAGAAGAAGTGCTGTTTTTGACATATGCTATGCGTTACGTGCTATCACTATAAGTATATGCGCAATTCACATATCATCCAGACATGCAAAAGGGCCCGGTCTCGGGCCCTTTGATATGATTCCTCCCCCACATTGGTTCGTGGGGGAGGTTAGGAGGGGGAACACTTTTATTTAATCTATAACCTCTACATCTCGTGGGCATCCCCTTCTTGTTGAGGGATTACTGGCTGACGCCGGAGAACCCATTCATCGATAGCGCCTGCAAGTTCACTTGAAGTCATATCAAGGACGCTCATCAACTTCATGAGATCGATAGCTACTTTTGTAACTTGATTCTTCAACTCAGACCGGTAGTGATAGTAATCAAGGCCACAACCATGTTCCATCTTCTCTGCCACTGCAAGTACAGCACTACTGTCTATACTGAGATGTTTGGCGACGTGGTCAATCTCAAACTGGGTACACTCATCGCTGCTCATGTGTCTGAGCTGAGGGTATTTATTGGCATTGCACTCACCCCAACAAGCGGCAACAAGTGCCAAGGGGAGACTCAGTTTATGAGAAGGAGTCTTAGTGCTCTGACGATATCCTGCCATGATAAGTCCAACTTTCTGTATTAGATTCTGCGACATAGTATCTAACCAACCACAAAAAACAAGCCTCTTGATGTATGTCATCATTGGATAGTCATGATCCAATAAACTCTGTCATCCTCGAGTACTCATCGGGGATCCAGTTCAATAATGAAAAGATAGTTTTCTTTTTGTTTTTTATTTCTGGATCCCAGCCTTCACTCTACGAGTTATGGCTGGCGCAGCCGGTCAAACGAGTAGCTAAGTGAAGTGCGGTCCGCCGTAGTCTTAACGAAGGAGGACTCATTCAACTTTGTCCGGGATGACGAGAATAAGAAGTAACTCTATAGCTTATAAAACGTCTGATTGGCTGGGTTGGTAGCTTCCCCTACACTCATGTTATTTACCATGGTCATACCAAGCTGGTCGATAATCCCCTCACAATAGCATCCATTCTCCAAGTATTTCATGGCTTCTGCATATCTATCACCCAGAAGATCTCTGCCTATCGTGATGTGCGGTCGGAAGTCTTCTTCGTAACCTTGATAGTACGGTTTCACATACTGACTGTATGTACCAAGCACTGAACACAGCTTCTTTTGGAACTCTTGCAGTGCACCCGCATTCTGCATATCCAGCATTATCACCGTCCCATCTTCATCAGTATCATACCGCAACGCATCAAGTATTACAGGCATACTCGCATCCCACTGATGCCCGGAAGCTAGAAAAGAATCGAGCAGACTCTTCATCTTGGGGATATCTTCTTCAGCTATGTAGCACGGCTGTTTGAGTGTGATGTGGAAATCCCACGGTTCGTCGAACTTACTTCGAAACTCATCGAGCCATACAGGTTTCTCGATGAGATTGAGATTGGTATAGAGAGCAAATATCTTCATAGCATAAAGACCGATAACCAATACTATGCTTCAGCAGTTTCGCTTGTCGTGCCATCAAACTCTTCATCCGAGGTATCTGCCTCTGCCTTTGTACGGTGGATAACACCATCTTTGTGGTGAGGAGGGGCATACACCGTGTAGAGTTTTAGAGCATGCTCTGATGAAGTATTGATCACGTTGTGCTCTGCTCCTGCAGGTATGATCAGAGCAACACCATCAGCTAGCTCATGAGTGACTCCATCGATGATAAATTCTCCGTTCCCTGTTTCACAACGGATAAACTGATCATTGTCAGCGTGAATCTCCAACCCAATCTCTTGCTTTGGCTCTAGGCTCATGAGAACCAGCTGCATATGCCCAGAGGTATACAACACCTTACGGAAAAAGGTGTTCTCTCTGGTAGCTTCTTCAATGTCAGTATGAAATCCTTTCATATATTGCGGGATAATAAGCTAGGAAAAGTCACTCTCATACTACCCCCATAACAGGATAATTGCATTACGGGATTTCAAGAATGTTTCCTATACTAGGAAGCTACAACGGAGAAGGCTACTCAATATGAGCAATCTTTCTAAATACTGCTCGGTACATTTCTTTTACCCTTGCCGCCTGCTTGGGACCAGACTCGGCATAGTGATCAATACCCGGCGCCGAGTTAAGTTCAATGATATGGTAGTTGTTTGTCTCCGCATTCAATGGCTTTCGTATATCGTCTTGTACCATAAGATCTACTCCACAATAACGAAGCCCTCTACTACGAGCTATCCCAATAGCCAACTCTTGGTACGAAGGATGGATATCATCAGCAACATCGATCGAATCACCGCCAGTAGAAAGATTACAATTATCCAGGAGAGCAAGAGATTCGCCAAGAGACAAGACAGTCAAACGGGTTCTACCCTGTCTTGTCAGTCTCTCATCGATACGAAAGTCTTCTGTATCTATGGTGGTGTCGCGACCACGAGCTATAAACAATTCCTGTTTATGTTTCAGAAGCTGATCAACAGTGGAAAGACCATCTCCAACGATGCTAAGAGGTAACCGCTCGTAGGCAGAAAGGACCTTATCATCCAAAACTACGATACGATAATCATGCCCATGGATTAGTTCTTGTACCAAGAACACTCGATCAATCTTACATATCTTTCTCGCAGCTCTCATAAAGCTCCTCTTATTATATGCAACACAGACCAGCCTGCCCTGACTTGCACTGTTAGGTTTGAGAACAACAGGAAATTGAAGCTCATCTTTGGCATATTGATAGGCAGCATCTATGCCATAACTACTTTTTAGCATCTGTGCCCAATGAGGGGAGTAGAATGATTTAA
>CAYGIM010000111.1:0-3489 GCA_964349895.1 uncultured Candidatus Peribacteria bacterium
GTTCTCTTAAGGTTTCTGTTTGTTTTTATTTCTGGATCCCGGCTGAGTACGCCGGGATGACGGAGCTAATACTGGATTGCTTCAAGTACTCGCAACGTGTCCGCCATAGCTTGAGCGAAGGCTGGATGACATACAAATACACAACAAAAAAGCCCCGAGATATACTCAGGGCTTTTTTTCTTTGGTTCAGCTATTACCAGCGGCTACCATACTCTTGACGAGGCTTCTCTTGAGGCTGAGCAAGATTGATCCGAAGATTTCGGGTATCAAGCGTAGTCTCATTGAATCTGTTGATGACCTTCTGAGCGAGCTCAGGAGACTTCATCTCAGCGAATCCAAATCCTTTTGATCGCTTAGTCTCCTTATCACGGATGATAAAGATGTTCGTGATATCACCTTCTTGAAGGCTATCATCAGGATTCTGGTCATCTGGAGTCATGAAGTATTCCGTAAGCTTTGCCTCATCGGTACCATAAGATAGGTTTCCGATGTAGAGTTTGGTCTGATTTTCTTCCATACAGAGAGTTGAAACAATTGATACAAACGTAAGACGTATTACCTTTGTATCTTTTCCTCATTTGGACCAAAGGGTCGAACGCTGGGAAAGATAGAACAACAAGAATACTTAGCTTACATTAAGATTTGTAGCATGATATAGGTAAGAATGCAAGATTATGCTCCTTTTACCGTAGTATCTGGGTAATGGAAGAAACAGTGATCCAAGCCGCACCTGCACCCATCCCAGTCTTATCGATCCCAAACGGTTCTAAGACAGGTACAGGGTCTTTGAGACCTATCAATATGGCGTAGTTCTTGCCATCAGCCCATGTCGCTATGTCATGATCTTGGATGCAGATCTCTTTGCCGTATTTGTGCACGATGTCGTGTGCCATCTCGATTGTCAGATGGTCAAATGACCATACAGATGAAACAGTAGCCTTGGCTGTGATCAGCTTGCCAGAGTCTTTGAAGTAGACAGTGTCGCCTACATGAATCATGCCCCACGGAGCACGCCGAGTCTTGTACCACCGCGACTCGATAGTCTTTTCCCCTGATAGAATCCTCGGGATCAGCTTCCACTTTGGGCCCATGATAGCGATGTGGTCCATAGATTCAGAGAATGACAAAAGCTACCAATGTCTTCTCTTTGCCGTACTTCTCATAGTCCTCTATCGCTAGTGACTGAGCAAAAGGTACAAACTCTTGCTCAAACACACCGTCTTGTACTGAGTACACAGTCTTGAAAAAATCAGGGTGTGTAACCACGTGTTCGCAGCCGTCGGTATAGAGTATTGCAAGATCTCCCGCTTCGAGCTGCACAGAACCACAACGGATAAAGTCAGCCAATGCCTCTTCTCCCGTCATAGCACCGTAGGAAACACACTCATCATCGACCTTCATCTCGAGTCTATTTCGATAGTTACTTCGGACGATCTTACGCCCCTCGGGAGTCCGCCACTCAAACTTCACCATCTTACTGGCTACCGCATCTTCAAATGGCTTCATCAGATTCGGCGTCTGAAAACGGACCGTACCGTCTTTATCGTAGATGATCAGACCACAGTCACATACCAACCCCCAATGGAGTTTGTTAGCAGGATCCAGCACAGCACCTACACCTACACACGCCCAGTAATCATTGACCAGATAATCCACGACAGGATTGTGTTCCTGATTGAGCTCTCGGATCTTGCGGTTGGCATCAATAAATGCCGCATACACACTGGATTGATTTGGCTCACGCTTAGACATAAACGAGATGAACTCTCTGGTAAATGTATCCGAGGCAAAGCGAGCACCACTCGGGTTGGGATAGTACGCCAGTGCTTCTTCGGTAGATGCTGGCAACACGCCATCAGGGACCAGTGGATCTCGTGTGATACCATCGCCAACCGCAAAGATGTTACCCTGGACATCCATACTATCTTCCGGTGGCATGAGATGGCCATAGCGGATGTTGGGAAGGCTGATCTTGTAGGTATGCATAAAGAGAGAAAGTCATAAATAAGTATTAAATTTCCACGCGATCTAATCCTCGATCAAGAGTTGCTCCAAATACTGGAAGTACTCGTTTTTCCATCTGTTTGCACGATAGGATTCTATCAAGTCTGCAAGCTGCGCCTTGGTGATAAACCCACTGCGATAAGCAACCTCCTCTAGACAAGCAACCAATACTCCCTGCATCTTCTCCACTGCGTAGATAAAGCTCTGTGTATCTTGCATCGCATCAAATGTACCGCTATCCAGCCAAGCCATACCGCGCGGCATGACAACTACATCTAGCTTACCGCGCTTGAGGTACTCACGATTGACGTCTGTGATCTCGAGTTCTCCGCGCTCAGACGGTTTGATGTTTTCAGAGATACTGATTACATCATTGTCATAAAAGTACAACCCAGGCACAGCATATGGCGAGCGCTTGGTCTTATCTTTTTCTATAATATCTATAACCTTTTTGTCTTTATCAAATATCACTGTGCCATAACGCTCTGGATCACTCACACGGTAACCAAAGATGATACCACCCCCTGTGTACTGTACAGACTGTCTTGCTTCAGTAAGCATCTCTGTGAGACCAGCGCCATAAAACATATTGTCACCAAGCACCATCATCACTGAGTCCGTACCGATGAAGTCTTTACCGATGATGAAAGCTTGAGCAAGACCATCTGGAGAAGGCTGCACAGCATAGCTCAAAGTCAGTCCTAGGTGCTTTCCGTCACCCAAGAGTTCTTGAAAGACAGGAATATCTTTGGGCGTAGAGATGATCAATATCTCCCGGCAACCGGTCAGCATCAGAATAGAAAGGGGGTAATAAAAAAGAGGCTTGCCGCCTATATACAAGAGCTGCTTGCTGATACCTAGTGTCGCTGGATAAAGTCGTGTCCCACTACCACCTGCCAATAGAATTCCTTTCATACGCTTCTATCTAAACAATGAAAACTTCTTCGTGAACTCTCGCAATACTTCAGTGCCTCCAAACATGCAGATACCAAAGTACTCCAGGTCAGCTTCCGGTGATGCCTCAGTTGCTTCTAGCTGCGCCTTGCTCGTACCTACAATCATGGTACTCGTAAAATCCGTAAAAGGAATACCCCGCGCAATTGCTTCATTTCGTACCGTACGTATCTGATTTGAGTTGTCAGCACTCAGCACGATAAAAGGATAGTGAGAAATATTTGGATGCGCGCCACCGTCTTTATCTGCGTACTGTAAAAAGCATAACTCATCTCTGTCACCCCAACCTCCCACCAACCCTGCGCTCATATGGCCCAATGCATTCATTAGCCTGCCCATCTCGATCTTTTTATTGAGCACGGCGATGAAACGTTTGGAGTCTTCGGAGGATACATGTTCTAGATGATCTGTCATATATGTAAGATTAATTCAAATCCCGTCTGGTCGGGGAGGCGGGATTTGAACCCACGACCTCACGCACCCCATGCGTGCGCGCTACCAGTCTGCGCTACACCCCGATAGCATCATTTT
>CAYGIM010000112.1:0-3485 GCA_964349895.1 uncultured Candidatus Peribacteria bacterium
ATATAGTAATATATACATATGATAACCGATAAGATACTTGAATCTGCAGAGTATGTAGTTGACCATGCTGATCTCGTACATATCGATATGGATAAGCTCAGAGAGTTCTCTGCTAGCTTTGAAGACAAGCCCCATGATTCTTGGCTAGCGAACTCACTATTTGATATAGATGGGTTAGGCGAAGAAAAGAAGCTGATGCTGATTACGATATTTAATGCTATCAGCTTCTCCTACTGGGGTGAGCCGTATTGGAATGTAGAGTACAAGGGAGTACTTCATACGAGAGGCTCTTGGAGTCTGGTCGCTAGCATATTTCGTGCTCGGGAAGAAGAGAATGATATCTTCGATCCATATTATCTAGCGTCTTTGTCGCGAGACCAGCTTGCAATCATACTACGAGGCAACACGGAGATTCCTCTGATAGAAGAGCGCGTAAAGATCCTCAATGAGATCGGCTCGGTGCTTGTATCAGAGTTTGACGGTAAGATGTCAAACCTCGTACGCAGAGCAAATAATGATGCGATAGAGTTAGTAGAGCTCATACTGAAATCATTCTCATCGTTTCGCGATACAGCCCTGTACAAGTCACAAGAGATCTACTTTGAGAAACGTGCACAAGCACTCACGGAAGGCATCTACTCGATCTTTGATGGTAAAGGTCTTGGTGATCTCAAAAACATAGAATCGCTTACAGCATGTGCTGACTACATCATACCCAACTTACTCAGAGGACTAGGCATACTTACCTATGCATCAAGTCTCGCAGAAAAGATTGATCACAAGATCCAGTTACCCCCAAAAAGCCCCGAGGAGGTAGAGATACGAGCACATACGATCTGGACAGTAGAGCTGATACGAAGATCCTTGGAAGAACGAGGTCTACACGCTTCAGCCCTTCACATCAATGATTACCTTTGGACGATAGGAGGTAATGCGAGCACGCCTTTTCATATGACACGAACCACTTCTTATTAGTATATGTTTTACTTCTACATTGCTCGGTGCAGTGACAACACACTCTACAGCGGATACTGTAAGGATCTCCTGGAGCGCGCAAAGAAACACAACGAAGGTAAGGGTGCGAAGTATACGAGCGGAAGAAGACCCGTCACGATCGTATACAGTGAAGAGTATCTGACCAAATCAGAGGCGATGAAGAGAGAGGCAGAGGTGAAGAAGTGGAGTAAGAAGGAAAAAGAGATGCTGATACTTAAGACGAAGTGATGTACTTCTTCTGTCATTCCCGAGTATCCATCGGTCGTTCGACTTCGCTCAGACCCTGAGTACCTTCGAAGGGGAATCCAGTTCGTTATATATTCTTTTAAAGCTTCTTCTTTGTTTCTGGATCCCGGATCACGGTGAGTACAACCTGTCCGGGATGACGATACATTATACTTTCCTATCTCCCTCCTGAATATCTCGACCTGCTACTACTTGGCTTGCGTGATGAATGCCCAGAAGCAGAACGCGAAGGAGCTGAAGATGGACGCGCAGATGAAGATGATCGACTATTCTGACTTCCACCATAAGATCTGCGAGGACCTCTATCCCCTCTCGGAGGTCGCCCAGCTTGCGGTCTAGGTCGTACTCCCTCAGGATGCACAGCATGATACGGATGCTCAGTAATCACTGGAACAACTTTGGATATCAACTTGTGGATGTCTTTGAGATATACACACTCCTCCGCATCGCAGAATGATAGCGCAACACCGCTCGCCCCTGCTCGACCTGTACGCCCGATACGGTGCACATATGTCTCAGGTTCGTTTGGGATGTCAAAGTTGATCACATGCGAGAGCTCGTCGATATCGATACCGCGCGCCGCGATATCAGTAGCAACAAGTGCCCGGATCTTACCGGCTTTGAAGTTTGATAGCGCTAGCTGTCTAGCATTCTGCGACTTGTTGCCATGGATAGCCTCTGCTGAAATCCCCGCTTCATTGAGCAACTTCACGATCTTGTTGGCACCATGCTTGGTACGACTAAAGATAAGAGCCGATGCGATCGCCGGGTCTTTGAGGATATGTGTCAGCAACTTCTGCTTGTTTTCCTTAGCTACGAAGTAGACAGCCTGCTGGATAATATCTACGGTGGACGATACCGGTGTCACCTCTACCATCTCAGGCTGATGAAGAATTGTGTGTGCTAAGTGGAGAATCGTAGGAGGAAGAGTCGCAGAGAAAAAGAGCGACTGTTTTCTCTCAGGCAAAAACTTGAGAAGCTTCTTGATGTCGTGGATAAATCCCATATCTAGCATGCGATCTGCCTCGTCGAGTACAAATATCTCGATGTTGCGCAGATCTATGTATCTCTGATTGATGAGATCCAAGAGTCGCCCTGGTGTTGCGATCAAAACATCGACACCGCGCTTGAGTGCGGTGACCTGGTTACCCTGCCCCACACCACCGAAGATGACAGTGTGCTTCACATCGGTAAATTTGCCATACGCACTAAAGCTCTCACCGATCTGGATCGCAAGCTCACGCGTAGGAGTACAGATCAAAGCCTTGATCCGTCGAGCGTCGCGCATCGGCTGCTCAGGATTTCGCTGGCCTTGTATCAGCTGAAGCATAGGGATCGCAAACGCCGCTGTCTTACCCGTACCTGTCTGGGCAATACCGAGCAGGTCTTTTTTCTGTAAGATGATAGGGATAGCACGCTCTTGGATCGGAGTGGGCTTAGTGTATCCTTCAGCTGTGACAGCTTTTAGGATCGTAGGTATCAGGCCTAAGCCTGCAAAAGAAGATTCCATGAATTGAGATAATGACATATACTACTGCCATTGTATAGCATTGTGCCCACGAAAGCCATTTGATAGTCAAAGTATTTAATTTACCCCTCCCCCATGCCCGAAGAGCTGATCGATATCTGCGACGAGAACAATGAGCTGCTCGGAGTTGTGAAGCCAAAGAAAGAAGCTCAGCGAGATGGCTCATGGCACAGGCTAGCTCATATATGCATGCACAACTCAGAAGGAAAGATCTTGCTCCAGCTACGCTCAAAGGACAAAAGCTGGTATCCAGATGTCTGGGATATCTCTTCTGCTGGGCATGTAGCTGCAGGAGAAGAGCCCATACACGGAGCACTTCGTGAGGCAAGAGAAGAACTAGGACTTGAGATAGAGAAGAAAGACCTGGTCTTTATAGGAATCAAAAAACAAGAGACTGTGTACAACGATCTGATCGAAAACGAGTTTGCATATGTATATCTCTATAAGTTTGATGGAGACATATCAACACTTACCTTTCATGATGGCGAGGTCCAAGATGCACGTCTTGTCTCTCTAGCAGACATGGAAGAAGAACTAAAGAATACACCTGACAGATATGTAGCACGCGGAGTGTACTGGCAAGAGGTCATAGATGAAGTAAGGAAAAAGTAAGAAGTCTCGTTACATCAATATATGCTAAGTCATAAACTAATGTACAGTTTGTATAGTGAGTTCCTGGATTGCCACGACTACTCGCAATGACATTCTTTAGAAC
>CAYGIM010000113.1:0-3020 GCA_964349895.1 uncultured Candidatus Peribacteria bacterium
TTGCTCGCAAAGTCTCCGTGTTGCATGTCTTCCGTATGCTTCACCTCAAAAGCAATAGAGTCCTTCACATCAAGTGCAAGGAGCGCCTTTTCTATATGTGATTTAATTGTGTGCAGCATATCTATAGTATTTGGTAGACAGCAATAGACCGTCCATCCGTCGCGATCTCCGAAAAGAGATCTTGTCGTTTAAGAAGATCCATAAATGTATTGAACTTCTTTGTAAGCGTCTGGTCCAAGGTCTTGTCTATGGTAGCAGTATTCAGATCGACGACAATGTATTTCACGTTGTTCTTCTTGAGCTTAGCAACCATCTCTTCTGGGTTTCTGGATGTTGTATAGATCTGAGAGAAAAACGTACCCAACTGGTTGTCCGAGAAGACACGCAAGTCGTTGTCTTTGATAAAGTAGAGCATAAACGTACCGACACGATAGACGAGTGCCTTGTCCGCATTGATGATACTCAATGCTTTTTTGTACGAGGGGAGCAGCTTGTCCACAGACTCCTCATCTGTCATGAGCCCGGCCTTGTACTGCATAAAGTTGGAAAGATCGAGCTGTGCTGCATAGTCTACACCTCGCGCAACCTGCTCACGAGCCACATATCGCGTGCCCAGTGCAAAGACAAACCAAACAATGATCAAACTTGCGCTTATGACGTGAAGGCTCTTAGGAACATACGTATCATCTGAGATGATAAAGACGCTGAGCAAGAGTAAGAGGGCAAACCCGGTAATACCGTACCAGTAGATACCGTTGCCCAACACGATCCAGAGTAAGCCATAGAGAGCGACCACAAAGACCAAGATAAAGCGCGATGGAGCGTTGTGTGTGATCGGCCGCAACAAAGCAAAGAAGACCGCGGTGGCCAACACAAGCAAGACGTAGCCAACACCAACCGGTAGCGAGGTAAACCAAATATACAAAGGAGAGAGAAAGCGAAAGATCACCAACCATAGATTGGAAAGCACGCCGTAGAGAGATGATGCATTAACAGCTTGTGCCGTCAGGACATTGTGCACACAAGTAGCAACAGTACCACCCTCAAGCCCGTTGAAGCACTCTGGATTCACCTTACTACTCAGGTAGATAAGAGGAAATATGAGTAGGGTACCTACACTCAATGCTACGCGTATCGCCATCTCATAGATGTGAGAGCTACGCTTGAGCCAGAGCACGCCGAGTGGAAGAAGGAGAAGAAAAAGAAAGCCGATATCCAGGTATGTGCCTTTGATATGCGTCCCCATCACAACATCATAGGGTATCGTCAAAAGCTTCATGCTGCCTTTTTCATAGCCGGTGTATCTCCCAAGCTCTTCTTCTGCATCCGTGTTTTCTTTAAACATGTTGGTAGCAGGTTTGTCTGGTCCTTCCTCTTCAGTAGCGATTGCTGCCCCGGTACTCACGACAGACCCCGTAGCTGAAAAGTCTAGGTAAGGAAATTGAGATTTTCCATACAAGAGCCCCGAGATAGAGAAGTTCTTTGACTCTATCTGATGTTGTATCAGCCAAGGAGAGAAGACGAGAAACAGCGAACCGCATACAGCAACCAGTCCTATCAAGAGATCTCTCAGAGTAAAAGCTCGGATATGTTTCAGTGCCAAGAAGACGCTACCCGCTGCAATCACCGCCCCGCACACGATGCCCGCAGTACGGATATCGGCAGGGAAGGGAAGCCCCACATATCCCAGGACATTGAAACCAAATATAAAGGCAATGCCCAGACCACACACGACGAGAAAACCTCGCCACCCGACAAACTCATTTACGAGATATGCCAAGACCACGGCAACCAAAAGAAAAACGGTAAACTTCATACCGAGAGCAAAACCGATCAGTGCACCCAGCACGCACAGAAGCCCCCACGATGTCTTCCCTGCTGCTCGAAGATGCCGCCACTCCATAAGAAAAAGTATGGCTGCGAGAGTGATCATAAGCAGCGCCTGATCAATCTTCTCGTCATACCCCGACTGGAACACGATCGCAGGCAGAGAGAGAAAGATCGCACTCGTCACCAGTGACCATTCTTTTTTCATACCGATACGCTGCCCTAAGAGATAGATACCAACAGCACTCAAAAGCGAGCCGAGAAAAGAAAGCAAGATGGCCACCTGCGCTTTGCCAAATACGATAAAACCCAAGCTCATAAACACCGCATAGTAGTGAGGGGACTGGCCAGCAACCAGTGTGCCTTTATCCGCGATCAGACGAGGAAGATTCATATACTGACTCAAAGCATCCCAGCCTATAGGGATAGGGCGAGTCAGGCTCAAAAAGTCCATTGATACGACCAAGAGAATGACAAAGAAGGCAAGCACGCCAAGACTCAGCATTGGTGTCTTGATAGAAACCATCCGGGAAAACAACCAACGCAATGACCTGCCAATGTGCTTATATGAAAGAGCTATAATTGCCGCGAACAGAATCAGCACGGGAATCAGCGCAAGAGCATGAAACAGCCCCAAGATAAACAGCACCACAACCAAAGTGACCATCCCCACAGCAAGAGAAAGAAAAGGCATCTCTTTTGATTGCGAATACACATCGTCACGACATGTAGGAATCCATGACAAGATATAGGAACCAAGAGCAAGCACCGGAATCAGAAGCAAAAGTACCGAACCCATGTGACTCCCGAGCAAGAAAGCATAGTTTGCACCCACCTCCGCAATGTTTTTACCTCCATTCACAGCCATATCCAAGATCCCCATGCGTGAAGCAACCAAGAGAAATACGAGAATACTACTCAACCAGAAAATGAAGTAAAAGAGAGCAATCGGCATACGAAAAGAGAGAAGAGTCGTCTTCTTGGACAGATACCAACACAGACAAAACAATCCGTAGAGAGCCGCAAAGGTGATAAACACGTTGAGATACGGCAGCAGAGTGAGGGCCCCGATATAAACGCCTTGTTGCTTGACGTACTCAAGCAGGATAAACACCCCAACAAGAAGAGATACCGCTATCGTAATCCCTGTAGTAACCTTAGAGGCAAATAATGCTGAGGACCCTTTGGCATAA
>CAYGIM010000113.1:3030-3478 GCA_964349895.1 uncultured Candidatus Peribacteria bacterium
GTGATATCCCGAGATCCCTCGGGAATATCTGGTGTTTGGCTTGGAAAGGAAACAGCATTGGGATTGCTAATTACTCTTGGACTTGGGCCATATCTGTTTTCACCCGGATCGCCAGCCAACAGAAACCAATATAAAAGGACAAATCCCCCAAACGGTATAAGTCCAACCAAGATCAGCCAACCACTTCTATTGATATCGTGTAACCTCCGAATTCCAACCCCTAACGAAGGTAGTGTTGCAACCAAGCTATACATAAGAGCCGCAATCCCGAATTCCTGGCCATAGCGCTGAAGCAATACAAGAATAATCAGGATAGCAGCATTGATCAGAGTAAATCCCCAGTACTCAGCCCTGGAAGATCGACCGTAATATAGGGAATACTTACGAAAGCATGAGAGATAGTGGTTCATTGTCCTTTGAAAACGATAAAGTATGGATAGATATTAAT
>CAYGIM010000114.1:0-3399 GCA_964349895.1 uncultured Candidatus Peribacteria bacterium
CTGTGTGTTTTTGATTCGATGATTGTATTGAGAAATGGCTTTAAGTCAAAGAAAAGCAGTTATTACTATTCATGCTTTGCATCTTTTTTATCGTGTTTGTCCGTCATCCCGGAGTACTCATCCGGGATCCAGAAATAAAAACCTAAAGAACGTATGTCTGTCATCCTCGAGAGTGAGTACTCGAGCGAGTCGGGGATCCATCCATTAGTTTTACAAACACCCTTTTGATGGATTCCCGTCTTCACGGGAATGACAGATCAGTACAGCTTCCCTCCGAGTGGCACCTCAAAATCGGGTGAGAGCAACACCGGCTCACCATCTTGATCGGGGACTCCTACCGTCAGGCACTCAGAGATAAAAGGACCAATCTGTTTGGGTGGAAAGTTCACTACGGCTATTACACGTTTTCCTACAAGCGATTCTTTTGTATAGTGCTTGGTTAGCTGTGCAGATGAGCGCTTGATTCCAATATCTGACCCAAAATCGATCGTCAGTTTGATCGCAGGTTTACGTGCCTCCGGAAAGTCTTCTGTTGCTATGATCTTCCCCAGACGTATCTCTACTTTTTCAAAGTCGCTCCAAGATATGGGATCCATATGAACTTATTACAAGTGTAACTCTAGTGTAACTTGAATATGTTGAATATGAAAGTAGGCTAGTTGTGTAGAAGGTGGACAGTGTTAGAACTTCCTACTATTTTGCTATATGATTACACTCGGGTGCATTGAGATCTTTGATCGGGAAGAAATCTTCACGACACTCTGGGCAGAGCCCATGTGATATCTTTTTGATCTGATGCTCGGTCTTTCCTCGTACGAGCGCGATGTGTTGGCGTAGCTCTTCCAGTAATCTGATATCGTCTTCTGTTCTGGTTTTGTCTGGGCACCAAGCGCAAATAACATGAGCATAATGCTCTTCTCTCAGATATGCTTTGGGCAGGTTTTCTTCCGTGCTTAAAGATGTCAGACCTTGTATCATGATAAACGTGTATTTTATATCAACAAAAAATGCATCGGAGATCTTGTATCTCTTCCTGCCGACCCTTCACTGGGTAGGCGTATATCATACGAATTTCATGATCCAAGTCAAACTACGACTATACTATTCTCGTGTATATGGTTCTGGCTATCTGTGGGATCTTGCCATCTTCTGAGATCAGCATCATGTCATAGCGATAAGCTTCTTTTTCTTCTTCAACGGCCCGTTTTAGCCTGCGTTCTTCAACATCTTTAGGAAGTACTCCACGTTTTCGCATTCGTTCACGCAATGTTTCGATCGATGGCGCCTGTAAAAATACTCCATAGATATGTTTCTTGTAGTCTGACTGCATAACTTGGATATAGCCTTTTACATCTATATCTTTGACTGCAATATAGCCTCTTTCGATAGCATCAACTACAGGCTGCTTCTCTAGCCCATACCAATCAGTGCCGTATGGTTGGTTGTATTCCAGGAGCTCCCCGTTGTGCTTAAGCTCTTGGAACTCTTCAGTACTTACGTGCTTGTAGAGCGAGCCTTTGATGAGCTCTTCTTCACGTTTAGGACGATCTGTGATGGATCTCATGGCTTGCCAGTTATAGGTTTGCACGAGCTCTTCTATGAGCGCGCCTTTACCTACTGCTGAAGCTCCAGATATGATAACTATATTTTTTCGCATCAATTCTAATCTCTTTTCCATCTATACGAACAGAGAGGTAATATTGTCGGTTATCTTATGAAACTTTTGGCTCAAGTCAATCTACAATTGAAGATTTTGCCACATACACAAGTGTTTGTTATACTCCAGGTTGTCGAGAAATTAACGAGATGGGAGATCGTCTAGTGGTAGGACAGCAGCCTTTGAAGCTGTTTACGGGGGTTCGAATCCCTCTCTCCCAGCCAGCCTTCGCTCTATGAGCTACGGCCGGCACGGCCAAGTGAATAGTGGTGCGAAGTGCGGCCCGCCGAAGTCTTTGATGTAGGAGGGTATTCAACCTATTCATGCTATTAGCATGGTTTTGGTGCTGCTTGGGTGATGGGATGAGAACCCACAGGATTAGCGGGAAAAAGGAGTTACTACGACTATTCGAGCGACTCGACCTTCCGCCACGGCGGACTATAGAGAGAATGTAAGAGGATTCCTCTCTCCCAAACTTCCACTGCGTTACAATTTCTCATCCTGAGTAGTGTGTGGTGAGCATGAAGCGTATTTTTGTCATCAAAAAAGACCCTTTGAGAGGCCAGGCTTGATACGCTCGGGTGTATCTTACAGGATCTTTTTCTTAGATGGCGAGCGGTAGTGCGGTGCCAAATTGTCCCCAGACATGAAGGTCTTTATGTGATGTGACATATCCACGTTCATGCATCGCCGTAAGTACTGCACGCATGCAATGATACTCGACAAAGAAGTCGTGTGTTCCAGGACATTGACCAATCCAATTCTGTGGATTCTCTCGGCCGTCCTTGATGATCTCATCAATAGTTTTCCATTCAAACTTTTCTACCTCTCCTGGCTGTGCGGTAAACTCACTAATGTCTTTATCGATGAGTACTACAAACTCTTTTACCCATAGACGTGATATTGCTACGCGCGTAGTTCTCCAGGGGATGATCTCTTCCATTGCTACAGAAACTCCTGCTTCTTCTTCGAGCTCTTTTTGAGCGCTCACCTCATACGACTCTCCGTGTGCAAGGTGTCCACCTACGTGGGTAGCCCATACACCAGGAAAACGATCTTTGTTGAGATCTCGCTGATGGCACAAGACATCACCTTTACTGTTTAGGATAAAGATATTGCTGGTGCGGCACCAGTGGTCAGTTTTGACGAACTCATTTCGAGGTAAGACGATGCCGAGCGATTGGTTTGTTTCCGAGCAAACAACTTCGATGTGTTCCATGTTTTCTTGTGTGTTTATTAAAACAAAAAATCAAAGAATGGTCGCCATCACATGTGATGTGCAACTTCTGCTTTGTTACAACTGTTCTGAAAATAGGATTTCTTTTGGTTTTATCCGTCATTACAAGCAATTGTAAGCATCATACTACCTAGGTGCTGGATGATAGTCAAACAAATCTGCGATATATAGCGCACTAAGACCATAAACCATAGTCGAGAACTCATCTTGCGTGGGAGGCAAATTCACATATGATATTTCAGTCATGTAGATATGACTCTTGTTGTTCCTGTCTTCAATATCGCATGGATCGCACATTATAGATGATCCGGGGTAGCTCAGTGGTAGAGCAGTTGACTGTTAATCAATTGGTCGCAGGTTCGAATCCTGTCCCCGGAGCCATGAACCACTCACAGTAGTTCGGGTACATGGCACGCCAGTAGATACTAGCTTTGATTGCTTGTAATTTTTGATGTGTGGCACGTGGTTCATGCTGTGTACCTGAGCTGTATTCAGTGAATGGTTC
>CAYGIM010000115.1:0-3381 GCA_964349895.1 uncultured Candidatus Peribacteria bacterium
CGAGAATTGTAAGTACCGGAGATATCCAGTGCGGCACGTGAACACCAAACGAATCCACAAGCATTACAGTGCCGAGCACGAGAATAGAATACATAGCGCCGTTTTTGAGAAACACATACTTCTTGATCCGGTCGATATTACCTATGGTTAGCTGTCTCAGGACGATGGCACCCAAACCATTTCCGAGGATGATCAGAGGTACAGACAATGTAAACGCAAAGGCACCCAGTACGCCATCAATAGAAAACGTCATGTCTATGACCTCAAGATACAAGATCTTGCTCATATCACTCAGCCCACTGGTGCCATGCATAAGCTTTTGCTCACTCGCTTCAGCATTTTGCTTGAAACCATGAGAGATAAAAAACGCCGTAGAGCCTATCACTGCACCAAATGCCATCATCGGATTCTGCTTGAGAGAAAACCATACGATGCCTGCAAGAAGTACAGAAACTACAGCATAAAACCAGATCCCCTGATCGAGAAAAAACTTCTCTCCTTTGAGCCCAAACTCCTTTGGCTCGAGAAACAGCCAGTGAAAGAAAAGAAAGACGAGAAATGTACCACCTCCAGCAAGCAGGATAGGTGCTGCCATCTCCACTGCTTCCAAAACATGTGGATCGTTGCTAAACGTAGCTGTCAGAGCTCCTATTGGTCCCAACTGTGGCATGGCTCCCCAAATAATCGCCCAAGGAAGAAGACCTCTCACGACAAAGACTGCAAAGAAAAGTCCCCATAGCAGAAACCACTTACGAGCCTTCTGTCCCATCGTAGAGAGTACCTCGGCATTGATGATCGCATTATCGATACTACTGATCACCTCAAAAAGACAGAGGCCAAAGACGGTAAGAACGAGAGAAGCGATATCCATAAGGTATTATATTATTCCGTCATCCGCCGTGGCGGATCCAGTAAGCAAAAAACTAAAAATATTATAGACGAGGAATTATTTCCTGCACATGTTTGCATATCAAAAATACACACGTTGAACTCAGCCCACTTGGGCTTTGTAGTGTTTGAAAATGTGTACTTAGTATCGTTTGGTATTGAGCGAGATCTTACGAACCGCCACAACCACCTCCTCCGCAGCCACCGCCGCCTCCACAACTGCTATCACACCCACTTGATCCACCGCTGCTGTGACCAGGGTCACAAGGCGTTGATCCACCGCATGAAGCGATGTGAGATCCTCCACATGAGCTTGAGCTCTTGTGAGAAGATGATGATGACGTGTTGCTTCGCCTAGAGTCATTTGAAGACTTTGCAGGACGAGACTTCGACGTACTTGGTGTACGTGTTCTCGTTTGAGAACTCGTACGAGGTGTAGGTTCCTGTTGCCGAGCTGACTGCGTAAACGCAACTGCGCAGGCGTACTCATGCGGCCGACTCTCGATGTGAGGATCATGATGGATATATCTTCCTGCAATCTTGTCACAGTCTTTGGGATACTGGTTTGTATCCAAGATGTGCTGATGCCAGAAGTCGTCCAGATCCTGTGACCAAGGAATGATCACCTTCGTAGGATGGGTAGCAATGAGGTACAGAAACTTCCGATACTCATTTTCAATGATTTGGATCTTTTCCTGATCCCACCCTTTGGTCTTCTTCAACTTCTCTCCAACCTTGGTTAGATCGATGGTGTAAGCAGCCTTGGTGTTCTTTTTGGTCTGTTCCTTTCCCTTTGATAAAAGACTGGTAAGAAAAAGGGCAAAACCGAAGCTAACGATTGCAATAAGAGCGATTTCCATTTTCAAGTTCCTCCTGTTGGTTTGATCTTTCAAATTGCACTTATATTTTCGCATGAGCTTATCCGGCGTCAAGAATTTCTGTGCAAATCCCTCGGCGTGGAAGTCATTTACCATTGCATATTTCCATATACCCCGTAGGGTATATGTGTTATGAAATGTTTATACACATATACCCCTCATAGGTATGCTTACGCCGCGCAATATAGAGCAACTCGAACACCGACTCTCTCGCCTCATAGGCCAGATAACCGCTATCAAAAAGGGCCTTCGGGAAGACCTTCCAGAAGGTAAAGTACTTACACAGATCAAGGCATCCACCAGCGCCCTGCGATCATTCACCCAGGAGTACCTCAAGCTCCTTATCACCGCACACATCCTCGATGAAAACGTCTCCCTCAAAGAAGCTTCCCAGGAGATCGAAAAGTTATTAGAATCATTTCAATAACAAAGCTACTATGAATAACCCATCAAAGACTTGGGATGACTCCTTAGATACATATCTATCAAATATAGAAGAAGTACCACCCCTCACACGTGAAGACGAGGCGCGTCTTTCTCAGGAGATCCAGCAAGGTAACGCCGATGCTAAAAAGCAATTAGTGGAGCCAAATCTACGCTTGGTACATAGTATCGCGAAGAAGTATGTGGACTCTGGTATTTCACCCGTCGAGCTCATCAAAGCAGGCAATATAGGTTTGTTTAAAGCCGCAGAGAAGTTTGAGTCCGAACAAGGGTTTAGGTTCTCTACCTATGCAGAGTGGTGGATAAACAAGGAGATAGCAGATTCAACATCAAAACAGACAGAGACAAACACTACAGATGGCATGAAAGTGTTCCTCTCTCCGAACGCAGCTGAGACGTTTGCAAAACTCGAAGAGAACAAGCAGCACATCCAGGTAGCAAATATCATCGAGCGTGCAGTACTGGAGGCCCTCAAAGATACTACCAATCCCCTGCATATAGCGGAGCTCGGCGGCGGGGCTCATACCGATAGATACGATAGATTATTTCTTAAGCTTTCAGAAGATCCCAAAAGCCAGATCGACTGGGTAGACATGTCGCCTTTTGTTCTGACTCTCGCGAAAAAGTACACATCAAACGATAGCTATCAAGACCGGCTGGAAGTTATCAGATTCATCGAGCAAGACATGCTCGAGTATTTAGTATCTCAACCGGACCAATCACTCGATCTGATAAACATGAAATATACGATCGATTATGTGACAGATCTCTCAAGGCTATTTTCCTTAGCAGTACAAAAACTCAAACCGCAAAGAGCGCTCGTAGCAACACTTGGCATGCTCAACCCAGAGCTCAAAAGCTTTTCGACTAGCGGTAGGTATTTTTATAACGGTCAACCAATCCCCGAAGGCGAGACGAGAACACTCAAGGATGGCGACGTGTTTACAATCAAGTTTTTCCGAGCCAATGGAGATCCCGCATCAGGACACATCGATGGCGTCGAGACGACAAGATGCTATCACTCGCCTGAGACATTTAAATCCCTGGCAAAAGCAGCGGGGCTCGAAGTATTTCTCGGCGATTGGAAAGAATACGTGCCTCTCTCTCACCAAGAGGGCGACACCAAAGACCAGGCAATATTGGTAATGATGCGGCCTGCCTAGTATAGTAT
>CAYGIM010000116.1:0-3379 GCA_964349895.1 uncultured Candidatus Peribacteria bacterium
GGTTTTCAAGATAAGACATTTCCTCAAAAGTTCAGTGAATGGATTGATTGGTATTGGAGTCATGACTCGTCAAAGCTCGTTACGTTGCGTTTACTTACTAATCGTTCGGTATTTGAAGATCGCATTATGCGTAAGAAGAAGTTTGCGAAGAGAATTATCCGATACTGGAAGACGGATAAAGAGATTACCTATAGTATCTGGCTTATGGGGGAGTATGTTGCCTTTGTATATACGCGTAGAAAGCCCTACAGGATCATAGAAATCCACGATCCGTTTCTGGCTAGCACACTCTACATCATCTTTGAGTACCTATGGGAAAGTGTCACCGCGGGAAAAAACTCATAAATACTTCACATTTCTTTGCGGTTTTCACAACTGCGATATAATGATTTTGCATTTTTATATTTTATGTACTACCTATGGCTGACGCTAACGACAAGAAAGATGCGAAACTGACTATTGAGTGGCGACACACGATATCTCGATTATTCATCTTCAGATTTCTGTGGGTGTATATCTTGATCTTCCCATTGATCCCACTTGGTATTTGGTTGGGTATCGTTACCTTCCTACACTTCTGGTACATGCTTTTCATGGGCAAGAGACATCAGGGTTTCTGGAATACACAGGTACGCTTCTACCAGTTCATGGCTAGATGGCAGTGCTATCTCGGAAATCTTTCTGATAAGACTCCATCACTCTGGTGGTAGTAATTACGAAAAAAGGCCTTTGCGAAAGCGAGGCCTTTTTTCGTATGTCATCCAGCCTTCGCTAAGGCTATGGCGGACAGGTTGCGAGCTACTGCGCGGCAATCCAGTCCTTTATCGTCATCCCGGACAAGAGAGTAATCGAACGCGATCCGGGATCCAGAAATAAAACAGATACCTTTACAAAGCATATATGGAACTGGATCCCCGATGGGTACTCGGGGATGACAGATCTATATGATCTTTCTTAGCGAAGCGTGATCCTGTTATTCTCAATCTTCACAAACCCTTCTTGTCTCAGGTCTTCCAGCACACCTGCTACGTTCCACTTCTCTGAGGTAACTTGATGCAAGATGCTGTCTCTGGTAGTTTCATGGTGCTTCATAATCCAGTCCAAGATCTGGCTTCGCACCTCTCGTTTTGACCCCTCAAATTTACTTTGCTTCGCATAGTGTGTACTCTTTCTATTTGGATTTGGTACAAAATCCTTGAGCATCGTTCCATAATCCATCAGTGCGTTGTACCAAAGTCGGGGATTGTGCATGTCTAGGGTCTGCTCGACGAGAGGTAAGATCTCTTTGTCGTGTATGCTGTCTGCGCTATCAAAGAAGAAGTGTATAAATATACGACGGATATTTGTTTCGATGAATGCCGTCGGTATGTTAAATGCAAAAGCACAAATAGAGCGTGCAGTATTGGGCCCGATGTTGGGGAGGGACTCAAGCAACTCTATATCTTGAGGAAGCTCCCCTCCAAAGTCTGTAACTACGCGCATGGCTATGGTACGCAGTGCGAGAGCTCGGCGATTGTAACCCATGCCTTTCCATACAGAGAGGAGTTTATCGGTTGGAGCATGTGCAAGGTCTTTCCATGTGGGAAACGCGTTCAGAAACTCGGCGTACTTGATCAGCACGCGCGGTACCTGTGTCTGCTGGAGCATGATCTCGGAGAGTACGATGTGGTAGGGCTCCCTGCTGTTTCTCCACGGGAGGTCTCTTCCTTCTCTGTGGAAGTACGACCATATCTCAGACTGAAAGAGCTCGATTTGGGTGGGAGACAATATGTGATGTTCGTTCGATGAGCTCATCAGTACCGTTAGAAAAGAGTTGTATTGGACCCCCTCCTAACCTCCCCCACGAAACCAATGTGGGGGAGGGCGAAGAAGAAGCTTGATGATATTTCAACGTAACTTTAGCTGATTGCTCGTTTGATACAAGAAAGAATGAACTGGAATAAGCCTGGTTCATTCGATCTCGTCATCCTCGACTAGTCCATTATGTCAAAAAGGAAGTTGATCGGGGATCCATCTGGTTATGTATTTCTGGATTCCAGCCATCACTCTACGAGTGATGGCTGGCACAGCCGGTAACGAGTAGCTAAGTGAAGTGCGGCCCGCCGAAGCTTGCCGGCGAAGGAGGGCGATACCACTCAAGATCCGGAATGACGGAGAGGGCGAATACGTCTAAAACCCGTACAGTGCTCCAAACTTCCGAGTGAAGTATGCTTCAAGCGGTTTACTGCTTAGGGGGCTGCCCGTGACGTTTTGTATCAGCTGATCTGCGGTAAAGAGCTTGCCGTGGACGTGTATCTGATCACGTGCCCATACGCGTACATGGTCAAAGTTGCCTGCAGCAAGCTGTGTTTCTACGTCTGGCATATCTTTCTTGAGTGCATCAAAGAATTGAGCTGCGTAGACGTTGCCCAGTGTGTAGCCAGGGAAGTATCCAAAGAGACCTGCTGACCAGTGAACATCTTGGAGTACACCTTCTGCGTCATTTGGTACCTCAATATGCAAGTACTCACGTATCTTTTGATTCCACACGGTAGGTAGCTCTGCGACAGAAAGCGATCCATCGATGAGAGCTTTTTCGATCTCAAAGCGTAGAATGATGTGGAGGTTGTACGTGACCTCGTCTGCCTCTACGCGTATCAACGAAGGTGAGACTGTATTGATGTTTTTGTACCAGTCATCCACAGTGATCTCGTCGAGTACGCCCTCGCACATAGTCTGTGCAATCGGGAAGTAGAAGTCCCAAAAACTTCGACTCTTACCGATAAAGTTTTCCCAGAAGCGTGACTGCGACTCATGGACAGCATTGGATACAGCTTCGCCTAGGGGCGTGCCAAAGTTCTCCTGGGGAAGACCTTGCTCATAGAGACCATGACCAACTTCGTGAAAGGTACTGCCTATAGCGTCAAAGATACTCTGCTCGTGATATCGCGTCGTGATGCGTACATCGTTTGGGTGAAAGCCGCTCGTGAAAGGATGCACGCTTACGTCTAGTCTGCCTCTGTCAAAATCGAAGCCTAGTCTACGGGCGATATCATGACATAGCTTTTCTTGTATCTCTACGGGGAGATGTGAAGGTAGCACTTCTTTCTCAAGTTTTGCTTTCTGTATCTTCTCCAAAAGAGGAACGGTGAATGCTTTTACCTCTGACAAGATAGGCTCTGTCTTGGCGACGGTTAATCCAGGCTCAAATATATCGAGAAGTGCATCATAGGGATGTTCTGTGAAACCTATGTAGTGCGCTTCTTGCTGTTTGAGAGTGACGATGCGGTTTAGGTGAGGTGCAAATATATCAAACGACTGTTTCTCTTTTGCCTCGTGCCAGACTTCATAGGCCTCGGCTGTTGTCCGAGCAATATCTTCCACAAGTATTGTTGGTAGC
>CAYGIM010000117.1:0-2907 GCA_964349895.1 uncultured Candidatus Peribacteria bacterium
ACCAATAATCGCGTGGGTTGGCGCTTTCCGTCAAAGCGGCTATCACATCTATTACAGAAAACCACCACTGTCCATTCTGTACGATCTTGCGGATCTGCTTTCCCTTGAATAGTGCGATCTTGATGTGTTCAATCATACGCGTGGTGTAAAGATCTACTACCGTAAAGATATCCCTCTTGGTTCTACTTACAAGGATATCTCCGAGGCTTTGCTTTTCGCATTTTACATACGTGCTACAATGAGGGATATTTGCTGATATGGATCTCTATGAAGTATCACATGGGATGGGGGATTGGTGTGCTCTCGCTGGTAATGCTTGCGGGTTGTAGTGGACAGGGGAGTGCTACAAAGTCGCTGTCCGCAAATATAAATGCGCAAGTAGGAGTGAATATCGCACAGGAGAGAAGCGATGTGGGGTCGTACGAGGACTTTAGTCCAGAGAAGCTGGCTGCCGCCAAGGGTAAGAAGATAGTTCTCTTTTTCCATGCTGCCTGGTGTCCTTCTTGCCGGTTTACCAACGGAGATCTAGATGCGAGGAGGTGGGATATTCCAGGAGATCTCCTGGTTTTCAAGATCGACTATGACACAGCCATGGATCTACGTAGGAAGTACGGGGTGACTATGCAACATACATTTATCCTGGTGAACGAGAAGGGGGAGATGATTAAGAAAGGCAGCGCACTGCCGACACTGGATGCGATATTGGGGTTTGTGAGGGAGTGAATTCCGTCATCCCCCCGTGCTCATCCGGGATCCAGAAACAAACAATAACAAAAAAGAATACTCATAATACTTTAAATTTCTTTCTGGATCCCGGATCGCGACAGAGTACTATCTTGTCCGGGATGACGGATGCATATATTTTTTTCTGGATTCCCGCCTGCGCGGGAATGACACACTATGACATATTTTCTTTTAGCATTTTTGGCAGGGATTCTCACGGTGCTGACACCGTGTGTATTGCCGCTGTTGCCGGTCATCCTTGGGGGATCAATAGCGACCTCAGACAAGGCTCGGCCGTACATCGTCACGGGATCACTGGTCGTCTCGATCACGCTCTTCTCGATACTTCTCAAGGCGTCTACTGCTCTGATCATGGTTGATCCTTTTGTATGGAAAGCATTGTCTGGTTGTATCCTCATCCTTCTTGGTCTTGCATATGTTTTCCCAGATCTATGGACAGGGATATCGATCCGTTTAGGATTTTCTCGCAAGTCAGAAGAAGCCCTGACGCATGCAGGGGAGAAGGGGACGCGACTTGGTGCAGTATTTACGGGCGCCGCACTCGGGCCTGTGTTTGCGAGCTGCAGTCCTACCTATGCGATCATCATAGCTACGATCTTGCCTGTGAGTTTTGTGCAAGGCGTGGGAGCGATACTCGTGTATGCTTTAGGTTTGGCTGTGATCATGTTGCTTGTCGCGTTGCTTGGCAGAAAGCTCATCGCACATCTTCGGTTTCTTGCAGATCCGCATGGATGGTTTCGCAAGATTCTCGGTATCCTGTTTATCTTGATCGGTATTGCGATCATGGTTGGTTGGGACAAGTACATCGAGAAGAGTATTCTCGATGCAGGGTTTTTCGACGCTACGCGTATCGAGCAACACCTTCTCAAACAAGTAGAGCAACCGACGACACTACCTTCAACACCTAACGCAAACCCTATGACGACAATTCCCGAGCTCAATATCGAGGGCACGATCTATGCACCCGAGATCACGGGTATTACTGAGTGGATCAACTCGAGTGGCGAGACGCTCGCGGCGCTCAAAGGCAAGGTCGTGATGATCGACTTTTGGACGTATAGCTGCATCAACTGTCAGAGGACACTACCGTATGTGACCAAGTGGTACGATACATACAAGGATCAGGGCTTTGTGGTGATCGGTGTCCATGCCCCTGAGTTTAGTTTTGAAAAGGTAAAAGCAAATGTGGAGAAGGCGGTTACGGATTTTGGTATCCGCTACCCAGTAGGACTCGACAATGATTTCGCTACGTGGCGTGCATTTAGCAACCGCTACTGGCCAGCTCACTACTTGATCGATCGCGAGGGTAGGATCCGCCGTGCGCATTTTGGCGAAGGTGAGTACACCGAGATGGAGAAGGCGATCCGGTTTCTCTTGAGCCAGGACAGCACACCGCTTCCTGAGATGGTGAGCCAGTCGGTTGTCGCGGGTAAGGGGACAGGCAAGTACTGCGCTCCGGACGGTCAGTGTTTTATCCAGACGCCCGAGACCTACCTCGGACATGACAGAAGTCAGCACCAGAAAAACACTCCTATCGCACAAGATCAGGTAGCTACATATACTGCGTCTCCTGAGCTTGCTACGGGCGAGTGGGATCTCATAGGTGAGTGGATGGTCAACCACGAGAAGATCGAGTCACGAGGAGCTGGTAAGCTCCGACTTCGCTTCAATGCTCAAGACGTATTTCTCGTCGTAGGTAGCAATGACGGCAAAGAAAAAGATCTGACGATCCGTGTAAATGGTGAGCTCAAGAATCTAGGGAAGAGTGTAGGGGTTGATGGCGTGATGAAAGTAGGGGACTACAAGCTCTATCACCTGGTGCACGCAGAAGAGTTTGTGCATGATGCGCTCTTGGAGATATCCGTTCCTTCTGGCATATCTATGAACGCGTTTACGTTTGGTTGATTCCCGAAGGGAATGTCATTGCGAGTACTCGTGGCAATCCAGAAAAACTAAAGAAGTCGTTTATTGTTTCAGTGGAACTGGATCCCCGACTCGCCGAGTACGGCTCTCGAGGATGACAGACTTGAAAACTTTCAATACACAGATTGGGTGCGGCCGCATCTAGTTTGTGTATTTGGAAATATGAGATCCCTGGATTGCCACGCCCTTCGAGAATACTCAGGGCTCGCAATGACATACCGCGTTAGCGCAGTTAAGTAC
>CAYGIM010000117.1:2917-3367 GCA_964349895.1 uncultured Candidatus Peribacteria bacterium
GTACAAAAAATAAACCCAGGTAGTCTCGGGGAGACTCCTGGGTAACGGATCGACGCTGGGTGAATTTAGACGACGGTGCAGCCGGTGCACCCATCGTCATTGCAGACGAGGTTGATGATGTTCATCATTGGCCTTCACCCCCTTTCAGGCGGTTGGATATTTGTTTATGCAACTTGGTTGCATGTAGGAATATAGTCTAACGCAAGAAGAAAATCAACTATTAGTCAGCCAATTCATCGCGGCGTCTGATTTTTTCTTGTGTTCTTTCTATGCGAGAATCGGGATGTTCATTCTGGTGCTTTTTGAGTGATTCTACGATCTGTGCAAATATCTCTTCGTGTTCTTTTGGTAGGGGAGTGTTTGGCTTGAGGAGCTCTGGGGAAAAGCGAAATACAAAGGCGGGTTCCTTTCGTAGGGTCGTTTTTGCAAGTTCGATGTCCTCATCACTGG
>CAYGIM010000118.1:0-1714 GCA_964349895.1 uncultured Candidatus Peribacteria bacterium
CTACATTGACGAGTCCGAAGAAGACACTACATCTGGGTGAGGCGAGTAATACGCTGCGCTTTACCAAAGACGAAGATCTCAATGCTGTGATCACGATCGAGCCAGTGAGTCAGCCTATTGCCGCGAGTGTCGTGCAGTCTGAGATCGTGAGTGTTCACAATGTCCGATCCACCTCGGGTAGTGCGGCCCTTGATACGGGTGTCGCAACCTCGGCAGATAATCATCTCAGCAACACGCTGTACGCTACAGTTCTTGGTAAGGCATATGCCAATCCTGCCGATATGCTCGGGCGATCATATCTTCTTGGTGGTCGCGTCGAAGCTATTACTGGTCTTACGACTTTGCCCAAGTTGCGCGATGTCTATACTTCGGTCTTTCCGGGTGGGGGAATCACACTCAAGGACAGTCTTACCTCAGAAGTGAGTGTGCATGATGGTGTGCTCTCAGTTGCTATCAATGACTCCTCCGATACTCTTGGTACCGTTTACTATACGGCGCCAAAAGATCTAGGCGTTCATGTTGTCTCTGATGATGAAACAATTGCCGAACCAAAAGAGCCTAGTATCTATCTCAAGTCTTTTGATAAGGAGACTGTCATCACGCCTGGTGCACATGGGTTTACTCTTGTCAAAGGCAACCAGAAGTTTGTCCTCGATCCCGCTACGGGTTTCTCAGCTGAGAATGTCTCTCTTTCGCTTGGCGAGCACATGGATAGTGCGCTCACGTGGTATGTCTCAAGTAGCTCATCGGTTCTCGCTCAGGTGACGATTTTGTATCCATCTCACAAGATTGCTGCACTTTCTGGGCTGATAACGCATGGTGCTTCGGAGACGGCATCGGTATTTGGCCCCGAGACGTATATCGGTCTGTATGTAAAAGAGCGGGCGCTCTACGTAGCTGGCCAGAGCTACATGCCCAATGACATCTACAACACCGTACAGATACGGACTATAGAGACCCGGGAGCCCGATACTACCATCGATCAAAGCTCGCTTTTCGGTGTGAGCGAGTATCCTGAGTCACAGGGACGAACGGTAGGATTCAAGGGCCCATCACCACACCTATTATTATTCTCAGATGGCTCCAACAATGTAGGACAGTCGGTGCTTCCGTATCAGTCAGACATCGTGCTCAATATCGGCGACCCGGTTACGCGATCTACGTTTGCTCCTCCCAAAGATACACAGGGCTATGGCTTCACCTCATCGGTAGGACAGATGATTACACGTCTCAATCGCGATGATCTCGCGAGTCTTCTGACGCTGGATGCAGATGGCGACACCTTGGATGATCTGCTCTTTATCTTTAAAAATGGTGATGCTGATCTCTACAAGCAGTATGGGAGTACGCTCGGGAAGTATACATCTGTGTTTCGCGAGGGAGAGGGGATTAGAAATGCCTTTGTCGACGGATCTGATATCGTACTGCTTACGACCAAAGGACACGTGATCCGCTATGCCAATCAGCAAGGATCGTTTGAGCGCTCTATTGCTGTTGAGGGTACGTACTCGATGATGGCGGTAGGGGATCTGACAGGGGACGGACTGAGTGATCTTGCTCTGCAATCTGATACGGGCGAGATCGCAGCGTTTGTCAAAGATGCAGCATCTACATATCATAAGATCTCGCTCGAGACGACACCCCTGATGCCGGTGGCAGGTGACATCTCGAGTCAGATCTTTGTGCGGGTTCCCACAACAGCAGAGACGTTTTA
>CAYGIM010000118.1:1814-3208 GCA_964349895.1 uncultured Candidatus Peribacteria bacterium
AGGATTATTCCTCTCAAAAGCAGCTCGCTGGATTATTACTACTCGCCTATACCAGAGTTTCCTATCTGGCCTCCGTTTGTTCCCCGTATCGATGTCTTTTCCGATCCTGTTGCGGTGAAGTTCCGTGCCCAGACGGTCAAAGCGTATAGTGAGGCCCTCGATCGCGAGCTTACTGCTTACAATACGGATCACACCTATCTTATTACGTATGAAAAGAACACCGCGACTTCTGGAGCAAGCGCATCTGTTACGAGTAACCAGGTTGCCCAGTATCCTGATAGCTTCAAAGCTGTTTTTGATACCTATGCACAAACGTATCCGAGCTCTCTCAGTATTCAAACAGGCGGAGGGAGTGGTGGAACTACTACGGTTCCCTATACGCGAGCAACGCGTGAAGGCGCGCTACGTGTGACCAAGCAGGTTGCGGTGCAAGGTACGAGTCGAAACCTCTCTCAGGACTCAGTGCTTCAGAGCACAATCACCGTGCAGAACGTTTCGGGAGGAGCACTCAGCAATGTGAGCTTGATCGATACGATCAGTGAAGGTGTACGTCTCGATGAGCAGAGCTTTCATTGCAGCTCGAGCGCTCAAACTGGGACGTGTACAAATGTGGCTTTTATGCCAAATGCGATCTCGGGTTTTAGCTATCTGATCTTTGCGAGGTCTCTGGGGGCAAATGAAACACTGACGCTCTCGTACCTGACGCGTATCAAACAAGAGCCGGTCTCGATGATCTCGATCTCTAGTGCTCTTGGTGGCTCGCGTATCATCCTCAAACAAGGCACCGCGACCAAGAGCTATACGTGTAATACTACCAGCTGTACGCTGCAGGTCGTGCCACCAACAAGCTTCTCTACACAAGCAGTCGTTCCCGATGCTCCTGGAGGTATAGTCCCAAGTATACCGGGAAATGGCCCCAACATGGATCAGCTCATGTCACTTGATCCATCAAAAGAGATTGAACGCAAGATCTTGCAGGCTATTACTGAGAAGACCCAAGAGAATTACCAGAAGATAGCGAAGAAGCCGCTGGTACTTGGCTGTGGTGAAAAGCCGAGCCTGTCTGAGGCGTATGAGTGCGTAAATACTGATATACAAGAGGGCCTCAAGAATGTGGAAAACCTGATCAAGGGCGCGGTCTGTCCCAAGGGTGGTGGCTGTAATCTTCCGTTTAATATAGCTTTTCTCGTACCGGGAAATGGCCAACTTCCGATCCCTCTCCCTGAGCTGCCAATCCTTGCCTTTCCTTCTTCGGGATTCATCCCTGTCTGGCCGGCATCAGCAAATCCTGACTGGGGTTCGACCTCACTTATCCGTCTTTATGTCTCTCCGACCTTGACCGGCAAGCTCTATCGGGAACTGCGCGGCCGCTACCAGGAGCAGGGGGACGAAGA
>CAYGIM010000119.1:0-3106 GCA_964349895.1 uncultured Candidatus Peribacteria bacterium
GGTACGAGATCGTCGACCAGCTCCGATTCGCCAACATGGTACTAGATAAGGCAAAGCTTCCAGGAGTTCGCAATATCGTATTCATGGGTATGGGCGAGCCACTCCTCAACTATGAAAACGTCATGCGCGCTATCGATTGCATGATCGATCCCAAGAGTGGCGGTCTTGCTAAACGGCACATCACGCTTTCTACTTCTGGTCTGATCAGCCAGATCAAGCGCCTGATCAAAGACAAACGAAGACTAAACTTTGCGCTCAGTCTTCATGCTCCTACTGCAGAGATACGGGCAATGATCATGCCGATCGAAGCCTCGAATCCCCTTCCAGACCTGATGCAGGCGGTCAAAGAGTACTCCGATGCATTTGATAAGCGCATCTTTATCGAGTATATCATGCTCAAGGGTATCAATGACCATTATAGTCATGCGGAGCAGCTAGCTCGCCTGCTTCGCGGCATGCATGTGCATGTGAATCTGATCGCGTACAACTCGTTTCAAAAAGACGATGAGCTTGCTTCGAGTGACGAGCCAACTATGCGTGCGTTCCAGGGGATTCTTACAAAGTACTCTATCCCTTCTACAATTCGAGGTGTGCATGGGCGAGATGTAAAGGCCGCATGTGGACAGTTGGGGTTTGAGTTTGCTCGAAAGAAGTTACAATCAAAGAAGACCACCTAATCCCGTTCTTATGAAAGATAATCAGCCAGTGCAGCAACAAGTCTCTTTGATCGTACCTGAGAAAGTACGCAACGGGATCTATACCAATGCAGCGTCGGTCACCGTAGGACAGCGCGAAGTGATTATTGACTTTGGCTTTATCCAACCCAATATCGACCCTGTGCAGATAGAGGTCGTAAGTCGACTCATCATGTCAAACGATACTGCCCGTTCTGTCGTCTCTGCATTTGAAAACGCTATCTTGGACTTTGAGCGTCAGCAAAAGAAGTTACGTAAGGCACATGATGAGTAGTATCAGAGAACTGCTTACGTGGGGAGATATGACGCTTCGTATGGCTCTCATATCTACACCGGCTTTGGATGCTGGGCTTTTGATGTCGCATGCTTCGGACATGAGCAAAGAGCAGCTTGTCGTATCTCCTGATCAAGAAGTTTCAGAAGAGGTTGCGGCTTGTTATAAAGGATTGATTCATCGTAGATGTCTAGGTGAACCTATCGCCTATATCATAAGGAAGAAAGAATTTTTTGCATCTAACTTCTACGTCGACCAACGTGTCTTGATTCCCCGACCAGACTCGGAGGTCATGGTCTCTGTTGTTGCAGAGCACGCTACCAAGATGCCGAGTGCTCATGTTGTAGATCTTGGGTGTGGTAGCGGTGCTCTCGGCCTGAGTATCAAGAAAGCATGTCCAAGTGTTACGCTTTCTTTGGTGGATGATGCTTCGGTCTTTCCTGTTGTTACAAAAAACATCACAGAACTAGGTGTCGATAGCTTCTCGGATATACATATGTATGAGATGAGTGCACATGCGTTTTTTGCCTCGGGTGTGATTAGGCAGGATTCTCAAGAATCGCTTTTATTGGTTGCCAATCTTCCGTATGTTCCGGTTGATTATGAACTTCCTGTCGGTGTAGCTCGCTTTGAGCCTGCACATGCTCTTTTTGCAGGAGTCGATGGCCTCGACTTCTATCGAGACGTACTCAGGCAACTTGGTGAGTTGTATTCAGAACCCATTACGGTTTTAGCCAACTGTATTACCGAGCAGCGTGAGTCGGTACTGCATCACGCCCCTATTCCTCAGACTCGCATCGTATGCGTTATTGAGCTTTTTTCTTGGCAGTATGAGATCTTGAGATCGGAGTTCTCTCACTCACTGTTTGCGTTCTTTTCTCTCTCTTCCGCAGACTCAATAGCATGATGTCGCACGATCTGTGTAATGTCTTGTTCGACCTTCTCAATCACGAGAATCAGCTTGAAGACGACAAAGAACAAGATGCCAAGGGCTATAAATATCAGAGCATTGATACTGCTCTTGATACCAGTCACGCGGGCAAGCAGGTCTGTTGTTTCTGGAAATAGCGCGATAAGCGCGATACCACCCCATACGACAATCCAGCTTACCAGCTCACGTATCGTCTTCTCACCGCGAAGGGTATGCGATAGCGCCTTGGTGATCATCAGGATCGATAAGATCGGTACGATTATTTGATACGTTTGCATAGTGTTGTATTGGATGAATGTTGCATGAGCGCAAGCGGTTTAACTTCTGTCATTGCGAGTACTCGTGGCAATCCAGAATCTTTCTATAGTTATTTCCATCTTGGATATTACATTTGTATCTCTCTACTTTCCCGACTAATCTTAGGCATACAGCTGTATTGCCCCTACGTATCTCGCAAATGACATTCATGTAACGCAGTGTCATCTCATAAGGCTACGAAGTATGAGTTTCAGTGCTGTCTTGAGGCCTTCCGCGAAACTCTGCCCTTTTCTCATAGTCTCTTTTGTATAGGTGACATGTATGGGAACTTCGCAGTAGGATAGTTTTTTCCATCGGATCTCGCGGACGACTTCTGAGGCAAACTCAAACCCATTGCTATGGATATAGATCTGCTCAGCGGCGCTTCTTCTGAATGCTCGGAAACCGCTCTGCGTGTCGGTAAGGGCAACACCTCCCAGAAGACGCGTCAGGATATTGCCGATTCTGTTCGCACATATCCGTAGAAACGGTATGTGATTTTCTTTGCGAAGAAACCGACTCCCTATGACGACATCATAGCTGTTGTTGAGGAGAGGAAGTAGGAGCGCCGGGATATTGTGTGGTGAGTGCTGACCATCGCTATCAATGGTGACGATATACTCAGCCCCTTGTTTTAGTGCGTATGAGATACCTGTTTGGGTCGCTGCCCCTGCCCCGCGATTGATCTCGTGATGGAGCACAGTTGCATGGCGGACTGTTCGGAGCTTCTCTTGATACCATCCGTTGCTACCATCATCGACGATGACTACGTGTACATAGCCGAGTGCCACGATCTCTTCGATAAGCGAAACGATATCCCCCTTTTCATTGTAAGTGGGTAGGACGATATATATGAGAGGAGATGTGTGTTGCATAGGCTAAAAAAGCACTCACATTCTTATGAATACT
>CAYGIM010000120.1:0-3096 GCA_964349895.1 uncultured Candidatus Peribacteria bacterium
ACCGAATACCGTATCCAGCATCCTACCAATATGCGTATCGAAGAAGCACTCTACAGTCTTCTCGAGATCGTCAGTGAGCCGCATGCGACACTTGAGCGCTTGTTTGAGGGAGTTGCTGTACTTCATGAAGCAACACAAACAGTCAGCAAGACTACCAAAAAGGCAGCGGTAAAAACCCTTACACTTACCAAGGAAAAGAAGGTAACTAGGGTCCCTGTTAGGGAGTTTGCAACGCCACAGGCACCTGTAACCGTTGTGTCTCCTACAGCGAGTACGGTTCCCGTGAAGACTTCTCGTACCAGCAAAGACCTTTCTACGTATGGATTCTCGCTCGAGGTCAAAGACGATTCACAAGATCACTCGGGGGTTATGTCTCAGGCTAGTATTGATTCTGTCGAAAACGTCTTGTCTGATACACTGAGCTCACTGCCTTCTGATCACTATGCTTCTCTGAAAAAACTTACACTCAATACGGCTCGTGATGGAGGTCGAGGTCTAGGTGGTGCTCGGACGATCATTTTACGTATTGGCGGTCTTCCTCAAGACGAGATTGCCGGTGTACTCGTTCACGAGTTAGGCCATGTTACTGATCTCGGTTATCTTGCCGTGACAGACGCGAGTTTCGGAGTGGATTCTCAATTCTTTGATGGAGTCTCATATGTATCTACCTCTGATCCAAGTTTTTACTTTTACTCTATCGCGTGGGATGATGCCAAAAACAAGCGTGCTGGTATGGGGGATACCTCATTTGTCACCGGGTATGCGATGAGTGATCCCTTTGAGGACTTTGCAGAGACCTATACGTATTACATACTTCATGCCAAAGAGTTTCGGGCCATGGCGCAGTCAAACGATACACTTGCTCAGAAGTATCTCTTTATCAAGAATACCGTTTTCAGTGGTAAAGAGTTTGATACCGGGCGCGAGGGGATTAGTGTTACGGAAAGGCAGTGGGATGCGACCAGAGTTCCCTACAATCTCACCGCTTTCCTCAATAGGTAGAATTGCTGAAAACCCACGAGTTACTTCGTCAGCTTCACCTGCAAAGTTCCTCGATGTACGACTCAGTACACCTGCGGACTTTGAGGTTCGCTTCCTCGTACTTCATGGGTTTTGAGCAATTCTGTGACAAGCTTATTTCGAATAGTGAATGGCACTAGTTTTGATAAGACCAGGCGCATCCATTTCTGTCATTGCGAGTACTCGCAATGACAGACGAATGAGTTTTCGAAGCAACAATAAGATCTACTTTCCTTTCTTCGGCTTCTTCTTTGTTACTTTCGTAACTGGGGTTTTCTTTACAACGGGCTTTTTTGCCTTTGTTGTCTTCTTTAGAACTTTCTTTACCGGCTCTTTTGCTTGAGTGGTAGGAGCTTTTTTCTTGCTAGATATCGCACCTGGCTTGATCTCCAGCTTGTCGTCTTTTACTGTGACCATGAGCTTCATACCAAACTTGGCTTTGCCATCGATAATCATCTCAGTAAGCGGATCTTCTATGTGTGACTCAAGCATCTTGCGTATTGGGCGCGCACCATAGAGAGGGGAGTAGCTTTTCTCCGTGAGGTAGGTAATAGCCTGTGGGGTCAGTGAGAGCGTCAGGTTATACTTGGTAAGTCGATCCTCCAAATAGGAGAGCTCTAGTTTCACGATGCTTTCGAGTGTCTCTTTTGACAGCGGCTTAAATACTACCAGGTTGTCGATACGGTTGATCAACTCAGGCTTAAAGGCCTTCTTTACTTTTTCCAAGACTTGCTCTTTGACTTGGTCAAATGCTTCTTCGGCAACCTTCTTTTCATCACTATGCATGTTAAACCCGATGCGTGTAGCTTGGCCGCCAAAGTTTTCTGCGCCGAGATTCGACGTCATGACGATGATCGTGTTGCGAAAGTTTACCTTGGTACCTTTTCCGTCGGTGAGTGAGCCATCCTCGAGAATCTGGAGCAAGATATTGTAGACGTCAGGGTGAGCCTTCTCGATCTCATCAAACAAGATGATACTGTAGGGTTTTTTGCGTACAGCCTCTGTGAGCTGGCCTCCTTCTTCGTACCCTACATATCCAGCGGTAGCACCGAGGAGACGAGATACCGTATGGCGCTCCATGAGCTCGGACATATCAAACTTGATGAGTGCGTTCTCGTCGTGATAGATCTCTTTGGCCAGTGCTTTGACGAGCTCGGTCTTACCGACACCTGTAGGACCTAGGAAGAGAAAGGAACCAAGAGGGCGATTCTCTCTCTGGATACCTACCTTGCTGCGGCGGACTGCTTTGCTGATCAAGTGGATCGCTTCAGTCTGTCCCAAGATCTTTTTGGTCAGAACTGCTTCGAGAGAGCGGAGTCCTGAGAACTCTTCGGTGTTGGTAGCCACCACCGGGATATTGGTCATACGAGCTACCGTATCTGCGATGTCTTTATCTGTAATGGCTGTGCGCAGGTCTTTGGGAAGATTTTTACTCTGCTTTACTTGCTGGATACTTTGTGAGACCTGCATCTCTTCCTCGTAGAGCTTTTCTGCTTTGCGATAGTCTTGATTGGCGATGGACTGTTTCTTTGACTCGATAATCTGAGCGAGTTTCTTCTTGAGCTTCTTGACCTCTGTATGGGTACCACCGATGATATTCATCGCGCGCTTGCTACAGGCCTCATCGAGTACGTCGATAGCTTTATCGGGAAGAAAGCGATCGCGGATGTAGCGCTTGGAGAGTGTAACTGCCTCCACAATCGCTGAATCAGGGATGCTGACATTGTGATGTTCTTCAAATGTATGCTTGATACCTTTCATAATAGCTACGCAAGAAACATCATCTGGCTCTTCTACCATAATCGGCTGGAACCGTCGCTCAAAAGCATGATCTGACTCGATGTGCTTGCGGTACTCTTTGATCGTAGTTGCGCCGACTACCTGGATCTTGCCACGTCCGAGAAGCGGCTTGAGCATATTGGAGGCATCCATTGATCCTTCTGCTGCTCCTGCACCTATCAGGGTATGGAGTTCATCGATAAAGAGGATGATCTCATTTTCACCTTTGGTTGCTTCATCGAGTACTTGTTTGAGACGTGACTCAAACTCACCGCGGTACTTGGTCCCGGCTATAAG
>CAYGIM010000121.1:0-2272 GCA_964349895.1 uncultured Candidatus Peribacteria bacterium
GCCGCAAGATTTACATTCGTGATTCATCATAGTCGGAGTGAGTAAGAAATATAGTTACTTAAAGATTACCTTGAAGCAGTCAGCGGTCAATAGATGGGCACAAACGACACGGGTATGACTAGGAATATTCGCGCTATAAGATCTAGACTTAGTTTAGACGCGTATGAGATCTCCTGGATCCCCTTCGAAAGTACTCAGGGTCTGAGCGTAGTCGAACGACTCGATCGGTGTCGAGGATGACACAAAGATCAATGATATGATTTCCTTAAGGATTTATACGCGTATGAACTTCTTTGCGGTGATATGTGTCTGGAAGTAAAACTTATCGCTTGAGACATTGTCGATCACGATCTCAGCGGTTGCGCCTGCATAATTTAGCTTTGAAAGAAGGGGATACTGCGTTACCCCTATCTTTTCTAGTTTCTGTCTTGCTTCGATTATCGCGCCGCCTGTCCAGATATGCACTTTGTGCCCTTGAGCTTCATATTCAGTAAGTAGTTTGATCGTCTCATCATTGCGCGTGCCGTCTGCATGTATCAGTGTATCGTCGATATCACAGTACACACCAGGGATTTCGCCACGAAATACATCTTTGATATCTAGCTTTGTGTTAATGATAAACTCCTCGACACTTTTATCGGTAGCCTTTGGTGCTATATCAAACTCTGTACGTGCTTGTGCTATAAGTCTGTCATACCTGGGCTGGTCTATCGTCGCGTTATCTCTCAGCGCATGACCGAGGTCGTGTCGTAGTGTGGATAGCGTACGTGCTTGTATATCTCTACGTACTTTTGCTTCAGCACTTTGAGATTGATCGTTGTTCTTAGGTAAGCTGGCACGTGAAGACTTGACTGCTTCAGCAAGATCTTGAGGTGTAAATGATAGCCGTACATACGTCACATGCTGCATATGCAGATATGACACAATGTTTGGAATACTTTGGTGAGGCGACTCAGCATAGTTCCATGATGTGAAAACGACTACATTGTCTGGGTTTGCACTGAGAAATGTGGTTACTTGTTTGTAGATTTCTTCAGGGCTGATTTTTTCATTGTGTCTAAAGTCTAGATTGATTACAAGCACGTTGTCGAGAATATCGCGCAGTGCAGGGTCTTGATTCGCGGCTTTTACAATCTCGGCATCAAACCATGGAACCTGCGAGTACAAGAACTGTATATTGCAGCTCTCTTGGGTCTCGTTGCTTTCATTGGAATGAAATGTATCTGACATATGGTATGATCTCAGTGATATAGTATGGTTGTATTATAGTAGAGTATTGATGTAATATGCAATCACCTTAGAGATATATGTCAAATAGGGACCTATCCTCTATATGTAGATGATTTAGCCGATTGTCATCTAAGCATGACAACATAAGATCTCTCAGCGTATGAATCTTCAAAGCATTTTCTCTGCACTTGGTATGGAACCACAAGAGGGCGCAGTATACGTGCTCCTTGCTAAGCTCGGGCCGACTCCCGCCAGTACTATTGCCAAGAAACTTACGATCAAAAGAACTACATGCTATATGCTTTTGGAGAAGCTTGTGAGCAAAGGAATCTTGGACCGGTCGGTTCGGAAAAACGTTCGCTACTATCAAGCCGTAAGTATCAAGCATCTCGAGAACAGGATCGATGACCAACTCGCAAGTCTTCAGGAAGCTAAGCAACAACTCAAAGACAATGCAAAGGAGTTTACGCTGCTCTTTCAAAACATAGAAGAAGATACCGAGGTGGTTTTTTATGAAGGCTATGATGAGATTAAGAAGGCGTATGAAAAGATTCTCTATGAGGATGATCCTGTGATCTACTCTATGACCAAGAAGCAGGTAACGGACTCACACATACTCAATACGTTTTGGAAGTCATATCTTGCTAAGAGGTTGGACCTCGGCAAAAAGACCGTGTCGGTAGTCAATGAAGACAAGGCGAGCCAAAAGTATATCAAAGATGCCAAAAAAGAAGGACGGAGTGTAAAGGTGCTTCCCAAGAGTGATGTCGAGATCTATGGCGATCTGAAGGTTTGCGGTGAGGTCGTGGCATTTATCTCTCAGCATGAGGGCCGCATCTGGGCGTTGACCCTCAGAGACAAAGAGATCAGTAAGATGTTTCGCGATCTGATCAAGTTTGTATATAAGAAAGCCGTCTAATCAAGGCTAAGCCTTGATTATGGAGCGGGATCTCTTTGTGTGTGCTGACTTTACTTCCAGGTGAAATCCTATACACTTCAACCCATCCTGATAATCAGAACTAAGAAGCTGTATGAGAGAAGT
>CAYGIM010000121.1:2282-3018 GCA_964349895.1 uncultured Candidatus Peribacteria bacterium
TGATACCACAGAATACATAGGCGGGCATCCTCCCGTAACACCCATAGCACAAGGACTGTATTACCGAGGTCTTGAGAAGCATGAGAACCAGAACCTTCTGGAAGCAAAGTGTGCATATCTGCAAGCGATCAAACGCACAGCAGATCTCTCTGAGTGTCACCATGCATTAGCCAGTGTATATATAGAAGAGCAGCAGTATACTATGGCGCTTAAGAGCCTCAAGTCGGCGCTCAAGCACTGTACCGAAGATCCATCTGATATCTGGGAGGACATTACTGTGTGTTGCTATCATCTCAAGAAGACCGAAGATGTATTTGATATCATCGCTGAATATGAGTTCGAAGGTGACTATGAGGCATGCCACACATACTACGTGGTAGCTCAAACACTGTTATTGTGCTTGGAAGCTGATTTTGCTTTCGATGCATACTCTATTATAGAAGCTATAGGGCTAGAACACTGTGAGGTGTTTATGATCTTTTCCATGGCAGATGTATATAATAAGAGGGGAAAATACAAGGAAGCTCTCGCTCTGCTGGACTTCCTCCGAGAACACCCAGACATGAAGGATCATGAGGGATATAAAGCAGAAGTCTTGCATGCGTATGCGTCAGTATATGAACATATGGGGCGAGAGGATGTTGCAGTTTTTTTGTACCGCCAAGCAATCAATAAGGATCCTATGCTTGCAAAAGCATATTATGAGCTAGGGATGCTCTATTATAAAGCATTTAAG
>CAYGIM010000122.1:0-2992 GCA_964349895.1 uncultured Candidatus Peribacteria bacterium
CACCGCAGTAGCGGTTCGGGTACATGGCACGCCGGTTAAGATAAGTTCATAAAACTGAATGTATTTGACGTTGTGTCGCTGTGAATACTTTTAGCCTTGGGTGTATTTCTGCGCAGTTTCAACAACCTTACGAAATGATGGGATATCTAGACTCGCACCACCGACCAGCACGCCATTGATATTCGGCTGTTGTACATACTCCTCTACATTTGCAGCTGTGATGCTACCTCCGTACTGGATCAGCAGATCTTTCGCAATATTCTCATCATACATCTCTGCCAAGATCTTTCGGATATACGCATGGACCTGATCTACCCGTTCTGGAGTCGGGTTCTTACCAGAGCCCACCGCCCAAGACGGCTCATAGGCAAACGTGACATTGCGTACTTCATCGGAAGATATGTCAGAGAGAACATCCTGAAGCTGCTCTCGGATAAAGATCTCAACACTTTCTATCGGCTCATCTACCAGCTCCCCGATGCATATAATAGGCTTGAGCCCATGAGACAAAGCAAGTCTCGCCTTTTTATTTACCATATGGTCAGTCTCATGAAAGTTCTCTCGGCGCTCCGGATGCCCCAGGATCACATACTCACATCCGACTGACTTGAGCATGAGACAGGATACTTCTCCGGTAAACGCACCGTCTTCGTGCTCGCTCACATCTTGTGCACCGACTTTTACAGAAGACCCATGAAGCCTGTCCGACACCCATGCGATGGACGGAAACGAGGGAAAGACTACCACCTCGAGAGCACTATCCAGATCACCAAGAACACGACGAAGCTCATCAGCAAAAGCAACCGACTCGTCGAGCGTCTTGTGCATCTTCCAGTTGCCAGAGATTATCATCTTCTTCATGGGGAGACTCGCTCACATATAAACAAGCTCATTATACCTGAACGAACATCCCAAAAGCTACATCCCGTATGTTTACCTAGTGTACCCATACGATTCGTATACAATATCTCTAGATTCATATCCAATACGATGAGCATCCTCAGACACATACACAGAATCCCCAATCTCTTTATCTCTCTTGGCTCTCTACCGCGAGCATATAAAAAGGATACCATCCCCTACTTTGCGCAGTGGGAGTCGCCCGAGCTCATCGCAGCTATTCTTACCCGCCAGATGGATGCCAAAGATGATCCATGCTGGGCAGACTCAGGAGCATTGTCTCGCGAAGAATATGCGCTGTGGAGTCACAACATCTGTGGCATGGCCTGCCTCAAGATGATCCTACAAGATCAGGGACGCATAGGTACAAAGACCATCAAGCTTGCCAAGGCATGTATGGATCATGGTGGTTATGTACAAGATGGAGATGCTATAGGTGGGCTCTTTTATAAAGGGTTTAAAAGGTTTGCCACACGTGAGCTCGGAGCATCAGTTTCGATCCTGAAAGTACTAAGCATGAAAAGAATCATGCATGAACTTGCAAAAGGCCACTATGTCATCACATCTGTACATCCATCTATACGCGACATCGAAAAAGAATACACCGGCAAAAAAGGTGGGCACCTAGTACTGATTACAGGCTACGACCGAGATGCCCAGACAATCACGTTTCACAACCCATCAGGTAAGCACAAACACACCCAACAGCACGCTGAAGTAAGCTTTGACGACTTCCTCAAAGTCTTCGGAGAAAAAGGTCTCAGCATAAGCTTCAAATCCTAGTACACCCGTGAAACCTGTTGCATTAGATTCCGGAATTCACGTAAGCCTTGATCTCACTTCCTTTCCAGGGTCTGCAGTGACAATCCCCCATCGATTGTGATGACTTGCCCGGTCATCGCATCGTTTTCAAGTAATGCCACGGCCATGTGGGCAACTTCTTGTGGTGTGATAAACCGCCCAATCATCGTCTTGTCTTCACATACTCTTTTCTCGGCACCAGCAATTCCCTCCCACGCAGGTGTCCATGTATACCCGGGGGCGATAGCATTGACGAGAACTTTTGTATCCCACTTCGCAAGTGTCTGTGTCATGCTGCAGAGAGCTGCCTTTGCCACCGAGTACGCGAAGTAATCAGTATTACCGCCTCCTGGATTGCCATAGTAGGATGTGATATTCACGATCTTCCGAAGTAGGACATCGGTGTTTTGCTTCAGGAAGCGCTGAGACACGTGAAGCTGTGAGAAAAAGATGTTTTCAAACTGCTCTCTCCACGTAGCGTTATCAAAGAAGTCACCGGGCTGAGCCCCACCCGCATTGTTCACAAGCAGATCGATCACACCGATCGTATCTTTGATCTCTGCAAACATCTGCCCGATAGCCTTCTCGTCTGTCAGATCAGCACTGATCACATGTCCTCGAGAGTGTCTCTCTACTTCTGTAAGAGTTGCTTGGGCTCCTGCAACATTGTCACGATAGTGGATGATCACACGCGCTCCCTTGGAGGCACACGCGATAGCAATCGCCTGCCCTATACCACTCGACGCACCCGTAACCAAGACGACATTTCCGTTTAGGTCCATATATAATAGGAGTAAGAATAATCTCATTATGCACCGAGCATTCTTTTTGTCATGAGATCTTATCTACTCCCTACTCATGATCCAGTATGCCATGGCTTTACGCTGCTCGCGCTCTCCCTGTATCTCTCCAATGCGAGCCGCATCCTCTGAAGATGCAACCTGAAAAAACAACCACGGAAAGTATCGACTCTTGAGCTCTTCTAGAGCAATATGTCGTGATTCGTTATCTTTATGAGTGTGCTGGACCTTCTGAAGAATAGTGCGCAATTGCTGTATGATACGGGACTTCAGTTCTAAGAAAAGCGTATCCGTATTCTTGGTGCCCCGGACCAGAAACGACTCACCGCCACCGATGTCGACACTAAAAGAGCTCAGGAGATAACATATCCGGGTGATCTGCTCGAGAGGACGCGTTTCATGAAGATACTGGACAAACAAGTTGATCAGCCACTGCACAGCTGACGCATTGTCGCGAAACTCTGCACATCGCGTACAGAACTCTTCAAAGG
>CAYGIM010000123.1:0-2431 GCA_964349895.1 uncultured Candidatus Peribacteria bacterium
TGGCGGGACTAGGGTTCTATACCAAGGCTGAGATAGCGAGAACGATCATAAACGCTCCGTATCATGCACACGCTGATTTCGCAGTGCTTCTCGACGGCAAGCGATTTGATTTTGCCAAGCACGAGTACATGAGCAACGAGCCGTGTCTTGTAGGTTCGATATTTCCAACTGCGGATGCACATGGAGGAGAGGGGGATCTCAGTGATAAGGTTCATATGCATAATATGAATGGCAATGTTGTACATGTGCATCACCAAGGCATCACGTGGGCTGATTTTTTCAAGTCGATCAAGATGGAGTTGACCTCGAGTTCTTTTACAGATGAAAAGGGTAAGAAGGCAGAGGCTTCTGATACAAAAGAATTTCGTTTTATGAAAAATGGAAAAGACGTGAAGGATCTTTTTTCACTAGCTATACAAGATCAAGACAGGGTACTTGTATCGTATGGTGACAAGTCACGCAGTAAAGAATCTACATTGGTAGAATACGCACAGATTACCAACGATGCGTGTCTCTACTCGCACTCGTGTCTCGAGCGCGGTCCTGCTCCGATCGAGCAGTGTGGTAAAGAAAACACTTCGTGGTTGCTAGGGATACTAGGACTGGAGTAAGTCAGAGGAAAGTTGATCGTCATCCCGGACAAGAGAGTACTCGAACGCGATCCGGGATCCAGAAAGAAAAGAAACCGTAACAAACATATATGGAACTGGATTCCCCTTCGAAGGTACTCAGGGTCTGAGCGCAGTCGAACGACCGATGAGTACTCGGGAATGACAGAGCAACGGACTACGCCGCGAGACCGTTTTCTCTCATGTACTCTTCAAGTGCCTCTTGCCATGGACGCATCGGTGAGAGTTTGGTGTTTGCAAGTACTGCGTGGGGAGGGCGTTTTGCAGGGCGTGGCATGTCTTGAGACGTAATGCTTTCGACATTGCGATCTATGCCTGCTATTCTCAGAACTTCATTACCATAATCCAACCAGCTGGCCTTTCCTGTATTGGTTGTGTGGTAGATGCCATACGATGGTCTTTGCTCGAGTATGTATCGAGTTTGTTTCGCGACATCTTTTGCATACGTAGGATTGGAGACCTCGTCTGAGATGAGTTTGAGTGTTTGTTGTTTTTCAGCGAGCCCCAAAACAATATCTGCAAAGCTTCTCTTGGTACTCTTTCCGCTGCCTTGTTTGCCAAAAAGACATGCTACGCGAAGGATGTAGTGATGTTGAGCCGCACGCGCAATGTTTATCTCTCCTTGTTCTTTGGTCCAGCCGTAGAGACCTATAGAATGTGTAAATTCATCTTCTTCCATATCTCTTTCGTCACTTCCATCAAACACATAATTTGTGGAGTAGTGTATAAGAGGAATTCCCATATGATCAGTGAGCGAAGCGAGTTTTCCTACTGCTGTCGCGTTTATAGCCAAGGCTTGTAAGCACTGATTCGAATCTACCTCGCACGCATCGACGTTGTTGTATGCGCTCGTATTTATGACGGCATCGGGGCGTACATCGCAGAGTAGTGCTCGCACAATATCTGCATGCGTGATATCGCATTGCTGCCGAGAAAATCCATGCACCTCATATTTATGCGGCGCTAACTCTTGTTGTAGTGCTTCTGCAAGGGTTCCTTGCGATCCTAGGATTGCTATTCTCTGTTTCATATTCACGAATGGTCAAAATCTTCGGTGCATATGCTATCTCTCTTTGAGATAAAGGCAATCATGGCTATCTTTGTTCTCAGAATCTTGACGGAACTTACACGCTAGCTAGACTTTGGCAAATAATCTATCTCATGACAGCAAACTACTCAGAACAGTCACGCAAGGCCGCACAGTTTTATGGAGATATTGATCTTGCAGGGTTTGAGCTTGCTGCGACAAACAACGATCGTGAGCTTGAACTCTTTACCAAAGCAGTTGCGGCGTTAAGTCGTGATGGTGAGCTGTGTCGGGACGTAAAGGTTATGGGTGCCGGATATGGTCGTCTTGTGGATGAGATGAGAGCTTTTATGCCGAATACGGATTTTGAACTGGTTGAGATATGCCCTAAGCATATCGAGGCATTGCGTTTGAAGTTCCAAGATTCGATCAGACAACAACTTGGCTTTGTAGGGATCACCCAAAAGGACTTCTTTGAGTATGCTTATCATGAAGTTATGAATCCTTCCCTATTTTTGTTTCAATGGGCCACGCTTGTCGAGACCGGATCTAGGTCAAACCTTGAATACCTCATATCGCTTTTCCCCAGGGAAGCTCGGATCATACTAGATATGCCATATCCCAAGTGCTATGAGGTCTTGATACAAGACTACTTAGAAGCGCACGGTGGTGACGTAGGTCAATTTGAAGTTCCGTTAGAACATAAATGGTTTCAACGAGATACGACGTACAAGCACGTTGTATATGCACCACAAAAAGAAGACTTGATTGAGAT
>CAYGIM010000123.1:2441-2965 GCA_964349895.1 uncultured Candidatus Peribacteria bacterium
ATGGGTTTTCTCTCGTTTTTCAAGAAGACTTTGTGAGTAAAGCGGGGATTGAGAGATACTTCTTGGCATTGCAGAAGTGCCATCAAGTCGAGCCACTCAAATAGTCATTCGCTTCACTTATTCCTTTTTTGCGCCGAACCCTGATGGGTTCTCACTATTGATACGTAGGTTAAGTTTAAGGATAAGATTAAGACTTAAGGAAACTTTGCTACGCCAAAAAAGATAATTAGCCATTACCTTAAGTCTTAGCCTTAATCTACGCCTTAACCTAACTTTGTTACTGCAAAGTTTTGGCTGGGAGAGAGGGATCCTCTTACATTCTCGCTCGAGTACTCGCTCCGAGGTCGAGTCGCTCAAATAGTCGTAGTAACTCCTTTTTCCCGCGAACCCAATGGGTTCTCACACCTCATCTCCCACGTTAAAATCCGCGAAAATGCGCAAATTTCACCGTGGCTGGGAGAGAGGGATTCGAACCCCCGTAGGCAGCTTCAGAGGCTGCTGTCCTACCACTAGACGATCTCCCA
>CAYGIM010000124.1:0-1990 GCA_964349895.1 uncultured Candidatus Peribacteria bacterium
ATAGCGTCTGCCAGTTTCCCGATACTACCGAGTGTGAAGAGTGGGCTTACTTCAGTGGAGAGTGTAAGGTCGGTATGTACAGCGTATGGGAGACACGAACCTGGGCACAACCTCGAGTATTTGAGGATGTATCAGCTCGACATGAAAACTACTCTGCGATCACCTATCTAGGAAGCGAGGGAGTGATCTATGGTTATCCAGATGGTACATTTGGTCCAGATCGGTCTATCAATAGGGTTGAAGCTCTCAAGATCATCCTTGGTGCCGCACATGTTGCGGTCAAAGATAGTGATGCTGCGATTGCGGTGGGGTTTCGCGATACAAACCAAGGGGAGTGGTATACACCCTATCTAGCCAAGTCGGTTGATCTAGGCATCGTGCAGGGATATCCAGATGGCACGTTTCACCCCAATCATACAGTGAATATGGTTGAAGCTCTCAAGATGGTGTCAAAGGCTTTTCAGGTTGATGTGTCTACCGTAAAGGTACAAGGAGATCCCTATGATGATGTGCCGAGTGGACAGTGGTATAGCTCGTATGTCCAGTATGGGAAAGATGCGAATCTTCTCGTGGTCAAAGACAACAAGGTCTTTCCAGCAGAATCCATGACCCGTTCGCGTTTCTCAGAGATGCTTTTTCGTCTTATGTATATAAAGGATAAGGATCTTTCTGCATATGCTGCTGCCGCTGCTACAGCGGATGTTGCTTCACGTGTATCTGCACAGGTAAAGCATATTGATGTGGGCACGAGCGGAATGACTTTTGTAGTAGAGGGTCAGGTCAATCCGGATATTACGGTACAAAAAGGCGATATTGTAGTCGTGCATTTTATAAGTAATTCAGGGGCTCATACTTGGGTGGTAGATGGATACAATGCGTTTACAAGCATAGTGGGTGAGGGAAGTTCTGCTAGTGCGGTATTTGTGGCGGATACGGTCGGTACTTTTGAGTACTACTGTAGCGTAGGGGAACATCGGGCGATGGGGATGAAAGGAAAGTTTGTGGTGGAGAATTAGAAATCCGTATAGGTAAAATACTCCGTCGGGCAAAAGCCAGGCGGAGTATTTCGTATTAAGTCTTTTGTTTTTCTGGATTCCGGCTGAGTACGCCGGAATGACGGTTGAACTATGCCGCACCAATCAGTTTGAGATAGGTGTTGTTATTGCTTAGCAGGACAATCTTTGCGACGTCAGTATCCCTGATCTTTTCTTGGGCTTGGGCTGCGACTAAGATTACGGCCTCATCCCCAGCTTCATTGAGTCCTGAGAAAGAGATGAAGTGTTCCTCGGTGCGAATGCCGCCACCCCATAAGCCATTGTCAGGGTCGCGACCTTGATAGCTGGAAAGATAATCAGGATTCTTAAGAAGAATGTAGATCTTGGTCATTGCTACGCTTGTGTACTTTGCCGTGCTTTCTGGTGGCACGTCTCCAATACAGATATTTGCAAGCCACTTACCCTCTTTGGTGTAGATGACCAGCACGCCCCCAGCTTTTTGAGTTGGATTGTACTCCTCTCCTAGCAAGGAAAATCGTATCACTTGTCTCTCTACTTCTTTTACAAAGTAGAAGATTGATTCTAATAACATTACTTTTTCTCCAGTCTGTTTGTTATTTTCTTTCTGGATCCTGGCTGAGTACGCCGGGATGACGGGATCTACCAGTCGTATCTTGTTTCAGGTGGCTTTTGGCCGGTGGCTCTTGCGTGTTCTAGTTTCTCGCGAGACATGGCCTCATCCTTTTTAAGGCACTCTTTGTTGTCGCACAGATTTCCATTCTCGCCTGGAAAAGTTGCAATCTCACCGCATCTGTAGCAATGAGGTGTCGGTGGGTTATTAGACGGCTCGGATCGTCTACCAATATGTGCGTAGCGTTCCGAAAACTCTTTGTTTTTTTTCTCCCATAACTTTTTGTCACACGGACCATCATACTCACACAATGGTTCGCCCATGTTACTTCTTACATGCGAAGGTTTATTGCATGTCACACAAC
>CAYGIM010000124.1:2000-2489 GCA_964349895.1 uncultured Candidatus Peribacteria bacterium
CCCATCATGAGGCCACAGCTACAGTTACTCATTATTGTTACTCTCTTTCATGCTTTTGTTTTTTCTAAGAACGCATTGTATATACTTTCTTTCTGCTAGCAATAGACGCTGCGCGTTGTCAGGAATGCTCGACAGGTTATGGAATGTTGTCTGTACATGTCGACACAGTATCGCTATATACTGGGCTCACATAATCATCACATAACAATATCTGTCGCATGAAAATGAAAAACTTCCTCGTCCTGGTTGTTGTAGCAGTAATAGTCATTGCAGGAGGAGTATATATGTCGAAGAAAGGCAATATGGGGGAACGAGTAGTAAAGATCGGATTTCTCCAGGGCCTTATCATGAATCTCCCAGCAGCAGTGCTAAGGCAGTCAGATATCTTAGACAAGGCGGGTGTCAAGTATGAGTGGGTAGATATAAGCTCGTCAAACACAGCTTTTGAGGCCGTTGCTCGTGGTGATGTGGATATCATAAGCAATCTAT
>CAYGIM010000124.1:2499-2934 GCA_964349895.1 uncultured Candidatus Peribacteria bacterium
GCACTTCCGGTATTGCTCAATTATCCAAAGCAGCCAGATGTTGTCAGGATATTTTCCGCGTCGGACTTTACGGTCCCAGACAAGTTTGATTCTATCTTGGTAAAGAAGACTTCACCAATCCAGTCGCTTCAAGATCTTTCGGGTAAGAAGCTGAAGTATGGCGTCTATCCAGGCTCAACCCATATAGCGTTTAACAAGCAGTACTTTACGTCTCAGGGGATTGATTATACAAACATCGAGTTTATCCAGCTGCCACCTCAAAATCATATCCAATCTCTTGAGTCAGGTGCCATAGATGTCTTGGGCACGTATGATCCGATCACGACCATCGCACTTGATACGGGAAACTATCGAGAGATAGGGTTTAGTGTGTATGCCAATGTGTTTGATCATTCACCGCTCAGTGTAGGAATCTTAAACACTAAGTTTATGAAT
>CAYGIM010000125.1:0-2931 GCA_964349895.1 uncultured Candidatus Peribacteria bacterium
AACTACGATTGGTCAATATATCGCTTAGCAATTAGTTATGTTGGAAAATAAACACGTAGGACCAGAGGGCATATCGGAAGAATCTAAAGTTGTTAAGAAGCAAACTGAGACAAGAAGTGTTAAGACTCTTAAGGATCTAGGGTCTAAGATCGTAGATATAGCAGGGATACATAAGGCTAAACTATCTCAGAAGGTTGTTGGATTTGCAGATAAGGCTAAAGGGGCTTCAATCCTTACGTTGATGAAGATGGGGCAAAGCAAGCGTATTGCAGATAATCTCGATACTTACTCAGATCTTAGCAAAGAAGTCGCTGTGGGGCTTATCGATAAAGGATTTGCCTACAATGTACTACAGAATCTCGATAGCTTTACAGGACTTGATAAGGAGGTTTGTCTAAAGTTAATTGATGCAAGATACTTTGGATTATCAATCATAAACCGAAATATTGCACATGATGAAAACCCCTCAATATTTGTGCGTTTTGACGCCTTAGCATTTTTGCCTGGAGCCAAACTAAAGTATGGATTTATGGATAAGTTCTTAGATCATTTTACAGGCCTTGATATTGAAGTAAAAGAGAGGTTTATAAAGTTGGGAGAATCCCCATATGTAAAAGGTCGATGGGATATGAACAAGTATATTCAAAAGCAAGAGCACATAAACAAGTTTTCTGGAGCGAACAAGTGATACTAGTTGTTTAGTCAAAAACATATAGGCACAGGTAAAACAAAATACCCATTACAAGCTGTAATGGGTATTTTTAGTTCTCTAATATTCTTATGACACAAGCATCTTTTTTGCTCGCTCGCCTCGATAGAACTCACGCTTGAGAGCCCGTTGGCGTTGGATTCTCTTGGTAACAGTTCTCTGAAAGTATCGGCCTGCCTTTACAGCCTGAGCCATACGAGAGTCTCGGAAGGCTTTTTTGAACCTCTGGATCAGATGCTCATTGGTCTCACCTGGATTCTTGATTACGCGTACTACCACAACAATTGCATTTAAAATCTATAAATATCGTTTCCGATTACAGAGTATACTCTATAAATGTCTGGCAGAATGTCAATGTTTCGCATCAGAAACCCCCTGTATCCCCCTTGTCAGGGGGACTAAGAATTTGCCTCCCTTTTATTCTAGTCACTAGTTACTAGATTCTAGACCCTAGTAACTAGTAGGTACTCCTACTGCGGTAGCTTGCTGTTATCCAGCACAAGCAGTGGATCTATATGTTTACCGTCTTTAAACATCTCAAAGTGCAGGTGCGCTCCTGTTGTCATCAGACCTGCTCCGTGAGTACCTGGTGTACCACCGCTGAGACCGATGACTTGTCCTACAGAGATCTTCTCTCCAGGAGATACAAGTATCTCGTTGACGTGGCCATAGAGAGACATAAATCCATTGTCATGAGAGAGCATGATATATGAGTATCCATTGTTTGGAGCGTCTTTGACCTTATACACATAGCCGTCGCGTGGAGCCATGATAGGAGTAGCTTGGGGAGTGGGAATATCTATCGCATTGTGATCCATACCAAAGTGGGCGATATAGCCTGTATCGTGGAAAAATGCGCTAACTCCGCGCCTTGGTTCCACTGGCCAGAGAAACGCTAGGGAACCACTGGTCGAGCTGTACAGATCTGCTATCTCCTGGGCTCTACGCGTAAGCTCCTCTTGTGTGAGCTTGAGTCCTTTGTCGCTTGCAGATTCACCAAGGCGACGAGAGATCTCACCGATGCTGTTGTTGAGTGTTGCCATCTCGGCCACGATGCTGGCCTGCTCTTCTTTTGCGTCATCTAGGAGGTCGAGATACTTGGTCTGCTCTTGCTGGGTCGTATCTAGGAGATACTTCTTGGTCAGCATCTTGTCTGAGAGTGCTTTGTTCTCTCGTTCAGAATCGATCTTGAGACCATTGAGCTCATCTGTACGCTCTTCGAGGATCGTCTTCTTCTCGCGCAGGAGCTGTGTCAGCTTGATCAGCTTACCGAGGATCTCTTGGCCCGTGTCTTCTACGATCTCTAGATAGCGACTTTGTCGCAGGGGTTCAAACAGTTTCTCATCTGAGAAGAAAAGCTTCACATCATCGATAGACTGGGTCTCAAAGTTGTAGTACCCCAGCTTTTGACGGTAGACGAGTACGATATAGTCGAGAAGAACTTCTTTTTGCTTGTGGATCTCAGCCTGTGCAGTGTTGATATCTTCCTCTAGCGTATGGATTGCCTCGTTGAAATCGATGATCTTTTTCTTGTAGTCATCAATCGTTTGCTCAGAACTTCGTATCTCCTCATCCAGAAGTCCGATCTGGCTACCAATGTGCTCGATGCGCTTGTAGGTATCACCGACTTTTTGATTCATGATCTTTACCTCTCGGTCATTTTCTTGGTAGGCTTTGATCTTGTCTTCGACACGGTTTTTAAGAGCACCAAAATTCACATGCAGTGGATTTGCTTGTGACGTGGTAGAGAGTGCATCTTTTTTTAATTCTTCAAATTCTTTTTCGATACTGCCTACAGATGTTGTCGCAGCAAACGTAGTGGCAAGTGGCTGAGTAAGCACTGCCGTAATCAGAAGAGCTATCTTGAGAGTGTGTCGCATGGATAATCCTTGATATTTGTTATGTGCATTATACCATAATGTGATCGGGAAGAGAATAAGAGCCTCTTGATAGAGCCATACATATTTTTATAATGCTATTATATCCCTCTGACTTCATGAAGCACTCAGCCGCATCTCTCTACGTGAAAAAAGGAGTTACTATACTCGTTATCATTCTGGTCTCGCTGGTTCTGTGGATGGTCAGTGCCCTGCAGGAGTTTATGGTGTTTGCTCCATACTTCTTCCCAATATCCGGGTTTCCGCTTGAGAAGAACTACCTGCTCCTTTTTCAAAACGACTCTGAGGCACGGCCGACCGGAGGATTTATCACCTCGTATGGTA
>CAYGIM010000126.1:0-2927 GCA_964349895.1 uncultured Candidatus Peribacteria bacterium
TCACTACAGATTGCTCAAGCCGAAGAAAAGGTCCGCCAAGCAAGGGCAAACCTAGATACGCTCCTTTCGGGTGCCAAGAGAGAAGAAGTATCCGTGCAAGACGTGAGTATAAAAAACGCACAAACAGAACTCAAGAATACCAAAGAGCAGCTACAGGACACCAAAGAAAACGAGCAAGCCAACATCCATGTTGCGGAGCTCGAGGTAGAAGCTGCTGACAAAAATGTATTAGCTGCTCGAGAAGAACTTTCAACATTGGAAGTGTCGCGAGACAATGCACAAAAGACTATTAATGATCTGAGCAAACTCGTAGATACGACGCTTACCAACCGTGATACGAGTATCAACGCACAATACCTCAAGGTAGTGAATGCTCTTGGTGTCAGCGCTACGCAAGCCGTGAGTGCTCTTCGTGCAGCAGATAACATCTTGGGAGTAGATGTATCGATAGCAAACGAGGGGTTCAAAAGCAATCTTGGAGCCAACTATCCACAATCAGTACAGACTGCATCTGCACAATATAGTGCTACCAAGACATCGTGCAACGCTGCGCGTGAAAGCAGCGTGAAGCTTACAAACACATCGACCATCGCACAGATACAAGATGCATATAACCAAATGGTAAATTGTTTGCGAGGGAATATAGAGCTTCTTACCTCGGTACGTGTCGTACTAGATAATACGACTACCAGCTACGGCTCGACCGACTACGGTTTTACTATCGCCAAACTCGATGCGCTCAAGACGAGTACGCAGACAGCACTGCTGACGATCAGCACCCAAAAGGATACTCTCGAGAGTGCGTTTGAAGCAGTAAAAACGATACAATCCAACCAAGGAGTATCTATCGACTCGGCGAGTAATCAGGTAGAAAGTGCTAAGAGAACCCTAGACTCCCTCAATGCTCAGCGTGACTCTATCCTTAAGAAGGTCGATATAGCAGAAGCGAATGCAAATACTGCACGAGGAAGACTCGAGGCGCAGAAGTCTAAGTCTCAGACACAAATCAATACCACTATGAGAAACATCTCTAGTCTAGAAGGAAAGGTACAGCAAGCAACCAAGCAAAAAGATCTTACTAATGCAAACCCTAGAGCCTCTGAGATCACACTCCGAGAGTCACAGATAGATGATGCGAGCAAAGCCGTAGAAATCCTCAAAAGACAGCTCGATGACTACCGTATCGTAAGCGATTTTTCTGGTGTTGTTACAGACGTGAAGTTCAAGGCAGGTGAGATCTATACCTCAGGCGGCGTTGCTACCATCACCTCACCAGACTGGTACGTAGAAGTGCCTGTATATGAAGAAGACATACCCAAGATCATGCTCGCCGACAAAGCAATCGTGATATCTGATGCCTTGGACGGTGTCGAGTTTACAGCCAAAGTACACAAGATCTCTGAAAAGACGATCGTGAAAGATACGATCAATTACTACAATGTCGAGCTCATTATGGATCAACCGGCCAAGCTAAAAGAGTCCGGACTACGCCTAGGTATGAGAGCCTACGGAAAGATTGTTATCGAAGAAAAGCCACAAGTCTTGGTCATCCCATCCAATAGTGTAAAGAAAGTCGATGGCAAGATCTACGTCTCACTCCCACCATCGTCACCAAAGGACAAACCTACTGATGTAGAAGTAACTCTCGGTATTGCGACAGCAGATATTATCGAAGTCTTAAGCGGAGTGACGGAAGGGCAGAGCATTATCATACCAACAGCCATAGCACACTAACTACGCATGATACGTAAGGTACTTCACTTCATAAACGAGTACATCAATCTCATATCGGTTGGGTGCTTTTTGGGCTTTCGACAGATACTTCGTGCCAATCCGTGGACCTCTATCTTGATTGTGTTTATCATGACGCTTACATTTCTCAACCTCGTGGTTGTGCGAGGCATCTTGGTAGGACTCATAGAAGGCTCAAGTGTGGCGTATCACAACAACTACTCTTCGGATGTCTTGATATCAAAGCAACAAGCTCGGTCGTACCTACCAAATAGCCACCTGATCCTAGACTTTCTGGAAAACAACCCAGCTGTTGACCGTATCTCTCCTCGCTATCTTGTATCCACGACGATCCGCTCAAGCATACAGCCCAAAGATCTCAAGCCTGGAGAGGTAGACACTGTCATCGGTACATCTGCAGCCGGGATCGACCCAGAAATAGAAGACAGTCTTACTCATCTCTCGCACCTTATGATAGATGGGAGCTACCTGACATCATCCGATGTAGATAGTGTCGTCGTCGGAAGTGGGCTCATGGCCGAGTATGCACCTGCGAGAACGACGCTGATCGGCTTTCTCGAGGGAATCAAGGTAGGCAGCAAGATACGAGTGACGATCAACAAAGTACCGCGAGATGTGCTGGTAAAAGGCATCCTACGAAGCAAGGTAAGTGAGGTCAATCGCAGGCTCTACTTCAATGCTTCAGACCTCAAGCGATACCTAGAACCTCAGGACTACAACTACGCAGAGATAGCGGCTAAAGTCCGCATCGGTATCGATCCCGCTCTTGTGACTAGCACGCTGAAGGCTCAAGGGGTAGACGCGTATGCACTTCCACAGACGTCAGAAGAGTCGCAAGGAGAGTTCTTTCGTAATCTATCGATGACCTTTGGATTACTCGGAACCGTCATCGGCTCGATCGGTCTGGTGATAGCGACCATCACGATCTTTATCGTGGTATTTATCAATGCGATCACACGCCGTAAGTATATCGGTATCCTAAAAGCCATCGGCATACGAAACGGCTCGATAGAGTTGGCCTACGTAATGCAGGCATTTTGGTACGCATTTCTCGGCGCTGCCATTGGTTGCTTTCTCGTCTTTGCCGTCCTCAAGCCGTACTTCGACCAGCATCCGATCAATTTTCCTTTTAGTGATGGGATCCTCGTCGCGACCTGGGATGAGACACTTATGCG
>CAYGIM010000127.1:0-2908 GCA_964349895.1 uncultured Candidatus Peribacteria bacterium
ACGCAGTACAGCTCTGCTTGTATACAGACGTACTTCGTAGGCTGGGATTTGCAGATCACCGCCTCGCCAAGATTATAGATATAGCTGGAGCCGAGACGATCTATGAGCTCGACTCCCCTATGGGGCCGAAAACTCCTCAGACCTGGTGGGAGTATTATGAAGAAGTGAAAGATATTGTTTCGGGACTCCTTCTGAACAACACCCAAAACAAGCCCGCGATGATGACCGACTGCAAGATCTGCCCGTGGTACAAGAGTTGCAAGAAGTGGTGCGATGATACAAATGACCTGAGCAATGTTTTTTATCTCGGGCGCAGTGTACGAGACAGACTCAATGAAGATATAGATATTGAACGCATAGATGAGCTTGCGGAGCTTGATGCTGAGATGGTTATCAAGCAAAAAGAAGCAGCCATCAAGGCCGGCGACAAGAAGTTCCTAGAACGCATTGGTAAGGACAGCCTTACGAAGCTTATAAAGCGAGCTCGGATACTCACGACCAGCAAACAACCGGTAGCATATGACAAGATCGACTTCCCTGACGTTACATACGAGTTGTTCTTCGATATCGAAGATGATCCGACACAGGAGTTCGTGTACTTGCATGGTGTGTATGAGAGAACACCAAGTAGTGAGAGATTCTTGGACTTCACAGCTCGAGACATGAGTCACGAGGCAGAAGAAAAAGCCTGGGGTGAGTTTTGGGAGTATATCCGTTCCCTACCAGTCGATGACTTTGCGGTGTATTACTTTTCTCCTCATGAGAAGAGCACGTATCGTCGTATGCAGAAGAAGTTCCCTGATGTGATATCTTCGGAAGAACTTGAAGCATTCTTCGGTCACGACCACGTGATCGATCTCTACAAGATAGTTCTTAGCTCTACCGACTGGCCGCTGGGGAGCTACTCGCTCAAAGCCATCGCGGTGTATCTAGGATTCAAGTGGCGCGACGAGACACCGTCGGGGGCTCTATCGATCCAGTGGTTCAACGAGTACATAGAGAAACAAGACCCAAAGCTGCTTGAGCGTATCCTCCTGTACAACGAAGACGACTGCAAAGCAACTATGGTACTCAAGGATGCTCTGGAAAAGATGGGTAGATAAAGATGGCATGAGATTACTGCTTTACACCAAGCAGTAATTTTGACATACCCTCCTATTTCTTTAGGATGATGCAGTCGAAAAATCTTTGAAATTACAGAGGTAAAACAAAAATGGACAAGTTTGTTCCCGTACCGGCAAATCTCATAAAGGCCGGTATACCAGGAATTCCGAAATCCGCAGCAGAAGCCTTGAAGCCCTATGCTGACTTTCGGGCTGCCTTTATCGAAAGTTGGCATCCAACCAAGCGCGAGATGCTGATCACCACACGGTTCAGTACCACGTATCAACTGCATACGGTGGATCATCCCCGTGGTGATCGCTATCAGATCACATTCTACGATGAAAGCATCGAGAACGCCGACTACCGCCCTGTGACAGGAGACGGCATCGTCTTTTCCAAAGACACGGGTGGCAACGAACAGTACCAGCTCTACTGGCGAGACGCGAGCGGCAAGACCACCATGATCACCGATGGCGAGTCCAGAAACACTCGCCCCATGTTCTCTCATGATGGTCAGTACCTCATGTATCAGTCCACCAGAATAGATGGAAAGACTCCCGACTTCTGGCTGGTGAATCCTGATGATGTCACAATCCAGACAGTCGTCTTTCAGCCACCCAGCACCGGATGGTATCTGCTCGACTGGGCACCAGATGGTAAATCTGTCTTGGCCTTGGAGCAACCCAGTATCTCAGAAAGCCAGATCTTTATTATCGATATCGAAACCGGCCAAGCCCGCGCAGTCACCGAGAAGGCAGAAGAGCAAGTCTTCTACGACTTGGCCAGGTTTTCTCACGATGGCAAAGGCATCTTCCTTACCACCAGCAAGTCCTCCGAATATCTTGAGCTCTACTATATGGACCTCGAGACATCAGAGATGCGCTTGCTATCCGGACGTTTGGAGTTCGATGTTCAGGAGTTCGCCCAATCCTCAGATGGACGACTGCTAGCATACACAACCAATACCTACGGGGTGAGCTCACTCCACATCATGGATCTCAATCTGGGAATCATGGAATCACTCCCAGAGCTTCCGGCTGGTGTCATCTCCAGCCTCATGTTTCACCCCAGGAATGCCAACTCTTTTCATCCCATGAATGCTGACTTCGACGAGCTGGCATTTGTGATGAACTCGGCAAGGTCGACCTCGGACGTTTACAGCATAAGCTTCGAAGAAGAAGACAAAAAGCCGGAACTTGTACGCTGGACGAAAAGCGAGACCGGCGGCTTGGATACGAATTCTTTTTCGGAACCGGTTCTCATCCGCTGGCCAGGGCACGATGGCCTGGAGATCACGGGATTTCTGTACATGCCAACCAAGAAGTCAGACAAGCCCTACCCCGTGATCATCGATATCCATGGTGGACCCGAGTCGCAGTTCCGCCCGACCTACCAAGGCCGCAACAACTACTTTCTGAGTGAGCTCGGGGTCGCGATCATCGCGCCCAATGTCCGAGGATCGACAGGCTTCGGCAAGAAGTTCACCAGACTCGACAACGGCTACCTGCGAGAGGACTCGGTGCGTGACATCGGTGCTCTCTTGGATCTGATCGAAGAACAGCCCATGCTCGACAGTTCTCGTGTCATGCTCCGTGGCGGAAGCTACGGTGGCTACATGGTCCTGGCATCTTGCATCCACTTCCCCGGTCGCGTCCGGTGTGCCATAGAAGAAGTGGGCATCACCGACTTTGTCACGTTTCTGGAGAACACCTCCGAGTACCGGAGAGATCTCCGGCGTGCAGAGTATGGGGACGAGCGAGATCCCGAGATGCGAGAGTTTCTGCAAAAGATCTCTCCTCTCACC
>CAYGIM010000128.1:0-2885 GCA_964349895.1 uncultured Candidatus Peribacteria bacterium
CCAGTGGACTGTGCAACTTTTCTCGTACTCGAGATCAGAGCTGGGTCGGTGAAGTCTATGGTGTGGGCTTCAAGATAGGCTTTTGTGATCAGCTCGAGTTTGGACGGAACTTCGTCGAGTGTGATTCCGATCAATGCGAGCTGTCCGTTCTCTTTGTTAAAGAGTTCGCTCATCTCTGCAAGCTTGGTAGGGATGACGATAAACTGTGTCGTGCCAACTCTTTTTGCCTGAAGGCCAACTGGTATCACACTCTTCTCGCCACTTTCACCAATGACCGTTGCGATCAAGGTAAATGCCTTAGCTGAAGTTGGTAGGGCATTCAGATCAACCTCAAATGTCAGTGTGCTGCTGTCGTTTAAGAGCTTGCGGATGTTCTTGATCTGATCAACATGTTTCTCAGGAAACTTCTTTTTCAGATCATCCAATATCGCTTTCTTTGCCTCAGCTGTTAACTCTACTGTAGCTATGGTACCACCAAATGTGTCGAGGATCTTGGTAAAGTCTGCTTTGATAACTGGCGCCTCAGATGGTTTGACGCTTGGAGCCGGGACTACCACAGATTGTACTGGTGTCGGAGATACGGGTGGAAGTGGTGTGGGCTTGTTGATGCCAGAGATTGTAGAAGGAGTAGGTGTTGGGGTCGGAGTGGCTGTCGGAGTAGCACTTGGCGTAGATTTCACGCTCGGGCTGCTCTGAGGAATGGTTGGTGCTCCGCAACCATTTGGTGAACAACCTGCTGCGAATCCTGTTCCCATGGTAAAGAGAAGAGCCTTTCGTACGAGGTTCTTTGATATGGTAGATCTACCTGATTGTATACGTTGTTTTGGTGTGGTTACTACAGAATCTAGGTCGGAAGAAAGAATAGGTGACTGATGTGTCTTAGGAAGAGGATCTTGATCGTTTTCGAGATTCATATGAATGTGTTAATAGACCTAGGTAAAATTTGTTGTGATTCTACGAATTCGCCCTAGAATGTCAATGTCCTTTTTGCTTTTCAGCATGCTATGTTATGCAGGCATTTGTACTAGAATTTATCCGGATTTTTTTTGCCATTCTGCAGTGGTCGATAATCGCTCGGATTATCCTCACGTGGTTGGTATACCAGAGAGGGCATAATGCCATCTCATACTTTCTTTTTCGCTTAACAGAGCCAATGATGGCGCCTTTTAGGCGGGTGTTGCCTCCTATGGGTGGTATCGATTTTTCTCCTATCTTTCTTTTGCTGGTTCTTCAGTTGCTTGAGAGTGGCTTAAATTCATTGGTTTTGCACTATTTGGTGTAAAATTAAACAACAGTGCATCCATCTCTGTCATCCTCGAGAGTGAGTACTCGAACGAGTCGGGGATCCAGGTCCATATGAACAAATAGATGTTTTTGGTTTTTCTGGATCCCGGATCGCATCAGAGTACTGATTTGTCCGGGATGACGGGACTAATGAGTACCAGATGGATTGCTTCGGGTACTCGCAATGACAGAAGGGGTCTTATACCGAAAGCAGCTCACAATATGATCATTGATAAGTCCGCAGGCCTGCATATGCGCATACATGATCATGCTGCCGACAAATGAAAACCCTCGTTTCTTGAGATCTTTACTCAGCGCATCTGACTCAGCTGATGTGGCTTTGATATCCTGCATGGTCTTGGGACTGTTGATGACGGTTGTACCATCTACGAAGCTCCAGATATACGTATCAAAACTCCCAAACTCTTTTTGAATCTCCAAAAATCTCTGAGCATTGTTGATGGCTGCTTTTACCTTGAGCTTGTTGCGGATGATCTCGGGATTGATGAGTAGCTTCTCAATATCTTTCTCTGTAAAACGAACAACTTCTTGTGGATCAAAGTTAGCAAACGCTTTGCGATACCCCTCGCGTCTCTTGAGCACGGTGAGCCAGCTAAGACCGGCTTGTGCTCCTTCGAGAATCAAAAACTCGAAGTGTTTGAGGTCATCGTGCACTGGCACGCCCCACTCTGTATCGTGGTACTCGATATAGATATCATGGCTCAAACACCAGTCGCAGCGCTTCTTTGTGTGTGGCATTATTTCGTTTTTCTATGTGACTTGTAGTGATAGTTGCGTTTGTGGGGTGTCTGCAATGCGTGGATATCGAGGATCACATCTCGTAAGCTCATAAGTCCCCAGATGGTATTGAGGATTATAAAGGGGACTGCGCCGATAACGATAGCATTCATGACGAGAAATCCGCTACCTACGAAGTTGCAGAGATCATATGAGATGTCATCGTTTTCCCATACATGGGTTTGATTGAGGATGAAAGCGAGAAGAACGAGAGCCATACCTGTGATTCCTATAATTTGCCAGATCATAATGACGAGAATTATAAAGATATACCTACTATCATATGATGAGCATGCAAAACTGCAAAGAGGGACACTCATTTTTCGCCTCTTTGACATCGAGTACAAAATTTATCTATACAATAATACTTTTAATTTGACTATTGGCTTCTCATAGTATAATTAACCCTAGATCTTCGTTTCCTTGACAACAAGAGAAAGGAAAAGAAAGAGGAGAAGTTTTTTCATTTCATCCGATAAACCAGAGAAAGAGGAGGAGAAATTGATGAAAAACTTTCAAGCAGTCAGCATGCTTTTTGTCGTGTGTACGATGATGCTGACAAGCTGCGGTGGAACTCCACCGCCAGTCACTTTAAGAACTCGTGCTGTGCCGATCCCAGGATCAGTCATTGCCGCAACGAGTCCTGTTTTTGTCCAACCTACGCCGATGCCGACCTCGGCCATCGTGCTTCCGTCAGGGATTGGAATCCCTGGCGTGATTACCGATTTCACGCGGAGTGTCCAGAACCCGGAGGACTTCGTGCCACCGGTTGCTTCTGCTGCTCCTGCTCAACAGCCTCAACC
>CAYGIM010000129.1:0-2857 GCA_964349895.1 uncultured Candidatus Peribacteria bacterium
TCTTTATGTCATTGCGAGGACGAGTATGTCGAGGACGCGGCAATCCAGCATCCACAACTACCTACTCTCATCTGAAATATATAATAATTTTAGGTCTTCCCTTATCAGGTAGAGAAGTGGAAATGCGAGGAGAATCCATACCTGGATTGCTTCGAGTACTCGCAATGACATAAGCCTTCGGCTTATGTACTACACAGTTAGTATGTCCGTTTCTTTGGACTTGATAGTCTCCTTCACCTCTTCATTTGCCTTATCGACATGAGTCTGAATATCTTTCTTGCCGCGCTCCTGATCATCTTCCGAGAGTGTCTCATCTTTTTCCAGGGCCTCTCGCGCTTCTTGTCGTGCAGCACGAATGCTGATGTGCGCCTGCTCACCGTACTCTTTGACGACCTTTGCCAAATCCTTTCTGCGGTCCTCGGTCATCGGAGGAAGATTAACCCATACCGTGTGACCATCATTGCTTGGATTGACTCCAAGTGGAGATGTCTGGATGGCCTTCTCTATGGCACTGAGAGTGCTCTTATCAAATGGCTGAATAGCAATAGTCTTTGCATCAGGAATATTGATATTTGCCATACTCTTAAGCGGCGCATGCGCCCCATAATTCTCTACCATAATATGGTCTACCAGACCAACTGAGGCCCTACCTACCTGCAATTTTGATAATTCTTCTTTGAGATGGCTGATCGCCTTGGCAAGAAGTTCTTGCACATCACTACTATTCATACAACAATGAAAGCATTAGGATATAGTTCCGCAGATCACTGTATATGGGCACACGTGAAATAGCAAGACCAGAGGACACAAGCCATGAATCACTGACAAGGCTTGCTCTTGTTGCGTGTGAAAAGATCGCTCTAGGTCGCGAACCTTATAGCTATATCATCCCACAAGAACTAAGTACTACGATCCACATAGGCTCACGTGTAGTGGTCAGTGTCAAAGACCGTCTCTATACCGGTATCGTACTTGATATACAAACTCTAGACGAGCAGATCAGCACAGGCATCACGTACAAAGACGTCCACCGGGTATTGGATGCAACTCCTGTATGCACCCCACTCCAATGTAAGCTCGCACTGCATCTCTCAAACCAATACTTCTCTACTATTACCAAGTCTACACGCAGTATCTTTCCTTTCCGCCTGTGGGCGACCAAGCTGCCTTCACCTGTGGCATATGAAACTCGTAAGAATACTCCTCTTGCAACCACGCATGAGAAGCACATTCTCGAGATACGATCGGTACTCACAAACAATCACGCTCTCCTTCTATATGATGTACATATAGACATAAGAAAGTCTCTCTATACTCACATGATGGCAGCTCAAAGGAATGACAGTAAGAGTTCTCTCCTGATCCTTCCAGACCTCCTCTCAGTGCTCCTCTGGGCAGACGAGCTCAAGAAGTACTTTGACCATGTACATATCGTGCATGGTGACGTGAGTGAGAAAGAAAAGAAAGCACTCTTTGCACAGCTCAATCATGATAGATCTTCCATCATCGTAGGCACAAAGCTAGCGCTCTTTTATCCCGTGCACAATATCGGTCTCATCATCATGGAGCATGAAGAAAGCACGCTCTATATCAATGAGCAGAGTCCGCGCTACGATGCGCGAGAAATCGCAGAATATGTTCGTCAGCAAACTGAGTGCATGCTTCTCGTCTCATCAGCGCGTCCCTCTCTCCGAGCGCTTAAGCTCGCAGATCCCGTGTATGCAGAACACAAGTACCTGGTTTATCCAGACATCTTCACCGGAAACGAGGCGTGAAGCATTGCAAGGATATATTGATTCGCTAGTATGCTCTGTGGTTTATCTGCTAAGCACAGATTTTGTATGGTTGCAAACACTCCGAGGGTAGCTGATATGCTACGAAAAGAAATGGATGAACAACAACCTACAGATCGCTTTGCGGCTATAGAGTTCGATTTAACGGAGGAAGAAATCTTGCAACAGGAGGAGATCAGAAAGAAGACCGTTCACACAACAGAAGCAAAAGTTGTGACCCTCTTATGGTTGGAAGGAGATGAGATTATGTGGAACAAAGCTGAGGATTGTTCACCTCCACCTACTCATCAAGAGGAAGAGGAGATTATACATGAAGTTCTTCTGGATCCAGAAGAAGGAAAAGAAACCATCATAAAAAGAAGGATTGCAGAAGTGTTTGAGTTAGAGCCCATTGAATGTCATTATTCAAACGGCCCAGCTCCTGATGTATCGACTATACCTGATGAGATACTAGAAAGATGTATATATCTGCTCGATGGTACAAATGTCGAGGAGCTTGTAGAGGATGATAGCTTCTATGATTACTTCGTGCCAGAACTCAAGGACATGCTTATACATTGGCGTATTGAGCAATACTTTCGGTTACAGCATTATGGATCCGCAGCACTTCCCTTATCAATCAATGATATAGACAGGGGGATTTTTACGCATCGCTCGTATTATCCTAATACCAACAAGGCTCTCGGTGGCATCATGGGAGAGCAACGAAAGAAGATCATCTACCAACACGTAAAAAAGTATTCTCCCGCCAAGATCATAGGCCAGGCATATCAAAATGAAATCGACAATGCGATAAGAACCATAGATACTCATGGACTACCATTAAGTCAGATTGGTCTGTATTAGAGAGGGTGATGTTAGACGTATGAGGATACTGATACAATCAAACACCCTCAGCCCTTTTTTTCTCATGAATTCCTACTACAATAGGAGCCAGTGCTGAATCTGTAAGACCTTATGCTTCCCAAGACCGTTCAAAACATCGTAGATCTCTTTTATGCATTCCCAGGAGTAGGCCCCAAGAGTGCTGAGCGCATGGCGCTCTATATGCTCAAGCAACCACG
>CAYGIM010000130.1:0-2823 GCA_964349895.1 uncultured Candidatus Peribacteria bacterium
GTTTTGATTTGGTCGATGCTCTGATTCCATATAGGTACTCGTACTTTCATATACGGCTCTACTTCATCTCCTTCTTTCACAATAGCATGTGTATCCGCCTTGGCAGCTTCCATACTTTTCAAAACCTTTTCCATCTGTAAAAAACCAAACTCGAGTTTTGCAACCTCCTCTTTTTTCTTTTCAACTATCAGCCTGATGTCATCTGGTTGCGCCAGCTCATATCTATCAACACCGGGCTCTTTTGTGCATCGTATAAGAGTCTTGGATAGCAAAGATCGGACGTATGGATGAAGAACCGTTCTCTGGACGTTAAGTGCTTTTGCCAACTCAGAGATCGTCATAGCTTGTGGTGAACCAAAAAGCGTACAAAACACATCTACTTCTTTATTCTCACACCCCAATTCTCGCGCATAGGACTCGTAAATCATAGAAGTGATTATGTAACACACTTTCTTACATATAAAACTATATCATAAACGGTTAGCTACTACATACATATAGCACGTAGATTTAATATATCTTTGTGTAATAACAATATCTACATATAAAGCCTTGCAATACGGTATGTGTAGTGAAGTCGTTGAAAACTCTGACAAAATGCGTATCTTCAGCTCACAAGTTGCATCTCACATATCTGTCCAATCCATTCTATATACTCATATTTCAAACAACATGAACAACACCAAAACTATTCTCATCAGTGTCGTTATTGCTCTCATCGTATCATTTTTTGGAGCAAAGGTCTTCAGCGGAGCTACCGCAGCCACATCTCAGCCCGACTTACTCACTAGCGTCATGGCAAAAGGAGAGATACGAGTTGGATACGTCGTCTATCCACCACAGTTGATCAAAGATCCCAACACAGGAAAACTCTCAGGTATATTTTATGATGCACTTGAAACAGCGGGTAAGAATCTCGACCTCAAGATCGTATGGGCCGAGGAGGTAGGCTGGGGAACCATGATAGAAGGCCTAGCGGCTGGGCGATATGACATGGTCGGCTCTCCCGTCTGGCCCAACTCTGCACGAGCAAAGAAGGTGGATTTCACCATCCCCCTTAGCTATAGCGGTGTCGGTGTATATACCAGAGCTGGAGATATGCGCTTCCAAGATCTTAAGACGATCAACAGCAAAGATATAACCATAGCAACTCTCGACAGTGAGATGTCGTCTTTCATCGCAAAATCATCATTTCCTCAAGCAAAGACTTTTTCTCTCGCCCAAGATGCACAGAGTTCACAGCTTCTCCTCAATGTAAAAACAGGCAAGGCAGACGTGACATTTGCAGAAACAGCAATTGGTGAAGAGTTCCTGGCAAACAATCCAGGATCCATACAGAACATCACCACAAAGAATCCCATACGATCTTTTGGCAACACCATGCTCGTTCCCAAGAACCAAGAAGGCTTTAAGGTCATGATCAATACTGCCCTAGAAGAGCTGATCAATAGTGGCCAGATCGATGTATACACCAAGACGTATGAGCAGCACAAAGGATCATTTTACCCAGTTGCAAAGCCATACACATCTCCTTTCTAAACCACACTCATGTTCCAATCAATTGCCAACATTATCGTAACATACAAAGAAGGCATGCTGTCAGGTCTTCTCGTAACCCTCGAGCTTGTTGGGATCGTGTGGCTGGTTGGCATCAGCGTTGGGGTATGCCTCGGTGCTTATGCACATCACGTCAAAGCAGCCGGAAAGTCACTCAAAGTGCTGTGGTTTCTGATCTCCAGTATCCCGCTTCTCGTCTTATTGTTCTGGCTCCACTTCCCTCTCCAAGAACTCCTGGGGGTAGTGATTCAACCATTTATTACTGCAGCAGCCGCACTCTCTATAGTAAATATAGTCTTTGTGGCTAGTATCATCAAAGATGCGCTTGATGAGTTTCCTGAACAGTACACGATAGCAGGTAGGGTAAACGGCTTAGAGGAAAAAGAGATCTTTATGAAGATCCAGCTACCACTCATCTGTAGAGCGGTAATTCCACAGCTCCTCTTTCTTCAGGTTGCTATGCTCCAAGCAACAATCTTTGCCAGTCTTATATCTGTGGAGGAGGTCTTTCGAGTATCACAGAGAATCAACTCGGTTATCTATAAGCCGATCGAGATCTATACAACCCTCGCTCTCTTCTTTATCATTATCTGCTTGCCTATCAACCTCCTCGCATCTTGGTACAAGAACAAGTACACACGCAATCTATCAGAACGATAACATGTTAATTGCCAAGAATATATCTAAACAGGTGCAAGGAAAAGAAGTCCTACAAGACCTCTCATTTTCGCTTGCGCCTGGGGAGATCGTGTCGATCATAGGTCCGAGTGGCGCAGGAAAAACGACCTTTCTCAAGGCAATCTCGCTCATAGATGAGCCTGACTCTGGCTCTCTTGAGATAGATACTCATACCTACACATTTCCTCTTACCAAGGAGCGTATCACAGAGTATCCCTATCCCGACCTTACTGTGGTCTTCCAGCAGTTCTTTATCTGGCCTCACCTCACCATCAAAGAAAATTTGATACTAGCTCTACGGGGTAAGGTAGATGCCGCTCACTTTGATCAAGTGATAGCACTCTTTCAGATGAGCGAATTCTTGAATAGATACCCAAATGAAGTATCACTCGGCCAACGTCAACGAGCAGCACTGGTACGAGCACTCCTTCTCAAGCCCAAATATCTCCTTCTCGACGAGGTAACCTCTGCGCTCGACGTAGAGCAATCTTATCTGATCCTCAGCCACTTAAAATCCATCGCGTCTCAAGGTGTAGGTATTATATTTGTAACCCATGCTCTCCACCTCGCAAGCAAGATCAGTGACAA
>CAYGIM010000131.1:0-2809 GCA_964349895.1 uncultured Candidatus Peribacteria bacterium
GGCTATAAGAGCAGTCATATCTAATGATAAGATCTTTTTGTCGATCATCGAGCTCGGTACTTTTTCAGTAGCGATAGCCAAGGCCAACCCTTCTACGATAGCAGTCTTTCCCACGCCTGGCTCTCCGATCAAGACGGGATTGTTTTTGGTCTTGCGGGACAGGATGTGGATCATGCGCTCGATCTCTTTTTCGCGGCCGATGATGGAACCGATCTTTCCTTCACGAACTTCTTGCGTCAGATCATGCGAGAAAAAATCAAGTGCTGGTGTCTTGCTTTGAGGGGCACTGCTCTGGTTTTTTTGCTTCTTGGCGGGTTGCTTGCCTGCCGGTGCTTGTGCAGGTTCTTCTTTGTTCATGTCCATCATGACTCCCGACATGTTTGATATCATTTTTTCTAGTGGCTCGAGAAAATGCGAGATACTACTCTTGTAATCACTCGCTTCTTCAAATACTTCTTCGAGCTTGGCTTGGACATCGTGCGCGGTGACTTTGAGGTTGTCGAGGACTACGATCGCTGCTGTCTGTACTTCTTGGGTAACGATAGCCAGCAAAATATGCTCCGTACTTACCTGAGTATGATTATATGAGTAGGCGATCTCGACTGCACGCTCGATGCACTTGCGTGCATATTCGCTGAGCTCGACGGATGCTTCTTCTTTGTTGTTGGTGCGGTCATCTTGTGACTGTTTTAGCACGAGACGGATATTTTCTATGGTTATCCCGAAGTGTTTGAGCACTGCTGCACCGAGAGTATTCTCCTGACTGAGAATACCCAGCAGCAGATGCTCTGTACCTATATATCCCATACGTTCACTCTTTGCTTCTTTCTCTGCAAACATGAGTGAGCGCTTGGCCTCTACCGTAAATTTATCAAAATTCATAGGGGTATGTAATATGGATAGGGTTAGCACTCATGATTATAGAGTGCTAATTTGGTCTCGTCAACGCTGGGGAAAACATACTACGTGTCAGTATATCACTTCATATATTCTTTTACCTATGAACTCATCTTGCCTGGTGAGTGGCTTTGTAGTGAATATGTAGTATCCTTATTTTTAGATACGTAAGCTCTATGTTTTCAATCCAAATCATCACGGTTGCGTCGTCGTACAACGCCTCTTCTGAGCCGCTTACTTCGCGTGTTCAAGAGACGCTGGCTGCTGCACTCGAGGGAGGGGAGAGAGTTTTTTTTGTTGCACAGAAGTCTACGTTTTATGCGTATATTGTTTGCCAAGATTGTGAGGAGGTACTCTACTGCAAGAACTGTGATGTCTCACTCATCATGAGTCGCGAAGATGATTATGACCTTACTTGTCCGGTCTGCAGAGTAACCTATCCTGACGCCGATGTATGCCCTGCTTGCTCATCTCACCGCTTGAAGCGTATGGGTTGTGGTGTAAGTCGGCTCAACCAAGTCATCGCCAAACAGTTTCCCGATACACGTATCTGCGCCATCGAGGGACGCATCGACCCTTTGGAATATGCTCATCTAAGAGACGCGCAGATCATCATTGGTACTCCTGTGCTGGTCAACAGTCTTGAGCTTTTTGCACCCGCATATGTGGTACTGGTGCAATGGGAAAGTATTCTCGAGTTGTTTCGCTATGATGCTGAGGAAAAGCTTCGTCAGCTGTTGGGGAACATCCGATCGTATGCTCAGGGCCAGTATCAAAAAGGTCGAGAAGTTGTCTTTCACGTACAGTCTCTTAAGCGCAATGTTGCAAGTGTCAAAAACTATCTAACCTCTGAGTACACCCGGTTTTACCATGATGAGATCAACTTACGTGAAGCTCACGGTCTTCCTCCTGTGTATGAGGCGGTCTCACTGCACTACAAGGCGCGCGAAAAAGCACAGGTTGATGATTTTATCAAGCCGCTCGAAGAAGTCGTGCAACACATCGCACAGGTTCAAAAGGTACGCCTGACCTGCAATCGAGGACGTATCTATAAAAAGCGCGGTTTGTATGATGGCACGTTGGTACTAACTGGTTTGGGTCTATCTCAAATCTTAGCCGAGATTCCTCGCGCACTCTTTCGCAAAGTGACAGTGGAGTTTGATGTGAGGTAGGGGGGAGAGCTTCATGCCGTGAGGCTATTGATAAGCCCAAGTAGCATCTTTGAGATGCTTTCATATTTTATCTTTGAGCAATAGCATCCTAACTTCCCTGCGTTTTTGCCCAGACGTTTTCAAATTTTCTCTCTAGAAGATCTTGCTTGCGCATCATGAAGTAGAGATATTGGTACCCACCAGGCCATTCTGTTTGGAATAATAGTTCCCAATCCGTAATACCATGTATCAATTCCTTCACTTTGATTTCATCAATTGGATTCATACCTCCCAAATCAAGTCCATGGAATACCAATTGGCTTGCTCTTTGGAGATCGCCTTGCTCTTGCCAGGGATAGCCAAGTAACGAAGTATTCCATCGTATGTCGCCCATAACTCCATAGTAACTATCTTTCTCACTTTCTGTTATCTTGCTTAGCATCTCTTTTCCTTTGGTGGATTCAACGGGAGGAAGTGTTATGTGAAGGTGCATGTTTACTTTGTTGCCCGACGTATACTTCTCTGAGTTTCTGTTATTTCTGTTATCGCGATATATGATTCGCCAAGCAGACTTATGTTGCGGATCATACCCCCACGCCCCAGCGTCAAAGTCATAGAAAAAGTAAAGAAGTCCGCTTTGGGGTAAATCGCTTTTAAAATCCAGTATTTCATCTAATCGTAGTTGAAGTAAGAGGGGAAGTTTCTTATCTTCATTCATTGGCCACTGTGATTCGTCCAAAAAATCTGGCTCTCCTCCCATC
>CAYGIM010000132.1:0-2808 GCA_964349895.1 uncultured Candidatus Peribacteria bacterium
ACCACGTACTTCTCCTTTGGTAAGAGTGTGTGCGATGCTTCTACGTCGGTTGGCAGCCTCGCGCAAAAACGACTGACGAATCAGTGCATCCCCCGCCTTCGTACCAAACACGCTATCCGAAAGCGTTCGTGCTGTTGTTTCCTTTCCCTCATATGAATACACAGAAACCTTCATGGCCGATCATTTATAATACAAATATACTTCGCTCGTTATGCTCTCTTCTCTACGACAACAAAAGCGTTGATGTGTCCGGGGACAGCGCCTTTGACTGCGATCACATTGTTTGGTGTATCAACACCTGCCACCGATGTACGTATGGTCACCTGCTCACTTCCCATGTGTCCAGGAAGCTTCTTCCCCTTGTTTACACGTCGGGGTTTGCGGGTACCAATACTTCCCGGTTCTCGATGCTGATGCGAACCATGACTCATCGGTCCACGACTAAAGTTGTGACGTTTGATAACACCCTGAAAGCCTTTACCTTTTGAGGTTCCGACGATCACGATCGCAGCACCATCTTCAAAGACAGTGGAAGGAATCGCTTGGTTTTTCTCAAACTGGGCAAGATCCTCTACCTGAAACTGCTTCATGCGCAGAAACTTCGCGCGATTCTCATCACGCTTCTTGGTGCTTGGAAGCCCCACGATAACAGCAGAGATGTCTTGCCGTACACGTACCACGACATTGGACGGGAACTGTATCAGAGTCACAGGAATAAACTTTCCCGCGTCCGTGATCATTCTCGTCATACCTATTTTTTTTCCAATAAGACCTATCATATATCTATTGTTTCAGTGAAAGCATTTATAATGTCTTGATCTCAATATCTACTCCCGAAGGTAGATTGAGGGTTGCGAGAGACTCAACAGTCTTCTGATTTACATCGAGCAAATCAATCAATCTTCTATGGGTGCGTGTCTCATACTGATCACGCGCATCCTTGTGAACAAAAGTGGACTTCAGCACGGTAATCTTTTCAATCTTGGTAGGGAGCGGAATCGGTCCCTTTACCAAAGCACCTGTTCGTTGTGCTGCCTGGATAATCGTGTGTACACAATAGTCAATCAGCCGATGATCAAATGATTTTACTTTGATTCTAATTTTAGCGTCTGCTTTCACCACTTTTTTTCAAATAGCTTATAAAATAGAAACTAGGCGATAATCTTTGTCACCACACCAGCACCAACTGTTCTACCACCCTCACGGATTGCAAAACGTGTACCTTCATCCAGCGCGATCGGTCCTCCAAGCTCGACAACACCCTTGATGTTGTCACCAGGCATTACCATCTCGACACCAGCTGGAAGCTCTACAGATCCTGTAACATCGGTAGTTCGGATGTAGAACTGTGGCTTATATCCATTGAAGAATGGTGTATGACGTCCGCCCTCCTCTTTCTTTAGAACATAAAACTCTGCCTCAAACTTCGTATGAGGTTTGACAGATCCTGGCTTTGCAAGTACCTGACCACGCTCGATCTCCTCACGCTCAATACCTCGCAAGAGAATACCTACATTGTCTCCGGCCTCACCACGATCAAGCTCCTTCTTAAACATCTCAACACCAGTAACGACGAGCTTACGAGTATCGCGGATTCCAACCAACTCGATCTCATCACCGACGTTGACAACTCCTTGCTCGATACGACCTGTTGCTACAGTACCTCGACCCTTGATCGAGAACACGTCCTCAACTGGCATCAAGAATGGCTTGTCCAGAGAACGTACAGGATCTGGGATATAGGTATCAAGTGCATTCACAAGATCCATGATTGGCTGTGCATCAGCACCCTCACCATTTGCCTCAAGTGCCTTGAGGGCTGAACCGCGGATTACAGGGACATCGTCTCCTGGGAATCCGTTCTTCTTGAGAAGATCGCGAACCTCAAACTCTACGAGATCCACAAGCTCAGGATCGTCTACCATGTCTACCTTGTTCAGAAAGACTACGATATATGGAACATTTACCTGATGCGCAAGCAAGATGTGCTCACGTGTCTGAGGCATAGGACCATCAGCAGCACTTACGACGAGGATTGCTCCATCCATCTGTGCAGCACCAGTGATCATGTTCTTGATGTAATCAGCATGTCCTGGACAATCCACATGTGCATAGTGACGCACATCTGACTCGTACTCTACATGAGATGTGTTGATCGTAATACCACGCTCACGCTCCTCAGGAGCGTTGTCGATCTGACCATAGTCTCGTGCTTGCGCTAATCCTTTCTTTGAAAGTGTGTTGGTAATAGCTGCCGTCAATGTCGTCTTACCATGATCCACGTGTCCAATAGTACCTACGTTTACATGGACCTTGTTTCGCGTAAACTTCTCTGCCATACGATGAACAATAAAAGAATATAAATATCGAATTGCTACGTGAGCGACTCTTCATCGCAGACGAGAAGACAACTTCTCGCCACTCTTGAAGGGCGTCGCATATACGTGCCTACCTGATACTATTTACCAGCATTTTTCAAAACATCAAGAGCTTTTGCCACAAAAATATCAGATGTACCTGAGCTTGCTTGCGGGTTTGTAGCAAACTTTGCAAGCGATTTGAGTGCTTGTTGGTTTGCAAGTTGATCAGTCGTTGTAGCGCTTTCTACAGCCTTAACTTCGACATCTGCAGGAAGCCCCTTGCCATGAATCCACGTCTTGGTGAGTGGTGTCATCCACTTCGCAATCGAGAGTTTGAGTGCTGCACCATCTTCGTATGCTCGGAGCTCTTGTACCGTTCCTTTTCCAAAAGATTTCTCTCCGATGAGCTTCACGTTCAAGTGGTCATGTAGTGCTCCCGCAACAACTT
>CAYGIM010000133.1:0-2786 GCA_964349895.1 uncultured Candidatus Peribacteria bacterium
GTGGGACCACATACACAAAAACAAAGGAAGATTGTACCATGATTCGCACTATCATCAGTCTCTGTATCATAGCAACAACCGCAGGTTTCGCTGGAGCATCGCAGCAAAGGGGTATTGTTTTCGATAAGTCGGCGTATGTCTCATACTATGCCGACAAGTTTCATGGAAGAAAGACGGCAAGTGGAGAAATGTTTGACCAGCGCAAGCCGACCTGCGCCCATCGGACGCTAGACTTCGGCACGAGAGTCGCGTTCTACAATCCTGTGAATAAGCGGACTATGGTCCTGAAGGTCAATGACCGGGGGCCATTTCACCCGGACAGATTGTTTGACCTCCCCAAGGGGTACTTCGTGTACATCTCTCATGCTGGGACAACACCAGGAACCCTGAAACTCCAATACAAAGTTCTCGGTAAATAAACCAACGAGTGTGGCGGCCTAAGCTGTCACACTCGTATTTTGCGTATCTGTCATCCCCGAGTATTCGTCGGGGATCCATCAAAACAGTTCCCAAACATAAGCTGCATTGTGATCGATATCTCTTTTATGCTAGGCTTAACACATATGAAAAAGCACTCTCCCGCAAAGTGGATCGAGGAAAAAGAAAAGAAGCTTGGAATGCAGGAGTTTTATCTGCGCGTATATACCATCCTCGTAGTAATAGCACTTTTGGCATTCATTGTCATCTCTGCATTTGCAGGGCACAAGGAAGCTCTCTACTACGATGCGATCTTTGTACCAGTCGTCATCATCACTTCACTCTTTCAGAAACACCTACGTATCCCTGGTACAATCTTTGTCATGTTTACGCTCCTGTTCTTACTCAATGCAGCGGGCGGGGGACTCATGATAGGTGGCGTTCGCTTGTATGATCTTTTCTTTGGTCCGGTGCGCTATGACATGATCGTACACTTCTATGGATCGTTTGTTGCGACCTTTCTCGTATACAATCTCATCTATCCCTACATCAACACAACGGATCGTTGGCATGATCCGTACTTGCGCTTGATCCTCATCCTCATGGCAGCAGGGCTTGGAACACTAGTCGAGACTGTCGAGTTTAGTGCCGTTGTCTTTCTGCATGCAGATGGAGTTGGTGACTATTTCAACAATGCCTTTGATCTGGTCGTAAACTTACTTGGTGCAATCACAGGTAGTATACCCGTCATGGCATTTCATCATCGCAGGTCGGAAGTACGAGAAATCACAAAGAGCAAATAAGCGAGGGCGGACGAAGAGTCCGCGCGCTCGCTTGATCTAGCTTGTTTGTTTTGAAAGAGGATTAGCCCGACCGGTATCTCCGCACCAAGGATCATCCTGTGCCAGAGGATACTGGTGCCAAACTCGTGCACCTTTCACGTCACAGATGTGACAGTATGCGGCGAGTTCATTTTGCACTCTTTTGTTCGGAGAGTAGAGCCCTTTCTCGCCTTCGATGTGCATCAACGCGTTGAGTTGATACTCTGTAAGCTTGATGCCATATTCGGCAATCTTATCCATCCGGAACTGGTGTTTGCCTTCTTCAGTAGAGAACTGTTCCAAAAGCTCGGGCGCACCCATCGCAGTTGCATACTGTTTCCATGGCTTTTCCAGGTCGTGAAGAAAGATGATCAACAAGAGATCAGACAGAGAGAACTGAAGTGATCCTGGTCTCAAGAACGTATCATGTTGATACTCTTTGATTCCATTGTTCATGGCATCGACGATATGGTCTATATAACCACCAGGCCAGGCCTGATGATTGTGAGAAGCACCTTTTGCGTCAAAGAAGATGCTGTAATTGTCATCCACCATGGCCGAGCATCCGCTGGCATTTTCCTCATCGATCATGCCGAGCATCTCATTCAACGTGAAGTACGTTGCATGGACAACCATGTGACGAGGGATTCCATTCGGGTCTTTTTGACTGTACATATTCTAAACCTCCAACGGTATATTTGTTTTACTGGAGTCTATGGAAATAGATCATATTTGCAATAGAAGAACCCGGAGCAAACTCTAGCTCTTTGTTTTAGCCCATGTCATAGCACGCGCCTTGATTGTATCAATCACATCTTGTTTGCCCCTTACGTATTCCGCATAGTTCCCGCTATGTGATACATACAGTTCTTTCTTTGCCGCCACATAGAGCTCTCTGTCTTTTACATGGCTGCTCAGATAATCTCGAAACACTTTATACTCGTTGATCTTTGGATTTCCCGCTTGGAGAACATGAATACTCAGAAGTCGTGCACCACTTGCATCATCCCGAGAAATATACTCATCATCTGGGGCGACATAGCCTCTACCATGTACGGTATACCCCTCAAGAAGAAAGGTTTCGTAGAGACTTCTTACGGCCTCGAGATCTTTCACTACAACCAGGACATCTACCTGTGGCTTTGCGAGCATTCCTTTGATCGAAGTGCTGCCAATATGGTCTATCTCAAACAAGTTATCCCCAAATAGCGGACGTAGTCTTTCTGAAGCATCTAAAAATCGTACGTTCCAATTTGGATCATATTCTTGTAGTACATAGGGCCGGTGGGGGTTCATTGTGACAAATCTAGCGAGATGAGATATCGCATATCATGATACATTAAATACAGAGATTATAGAACAGGTTAAGTTTAAGACTTAAGGGTACTCACGCTGGCGCGCCCACATAAAAACCCCATGCTGCGCATGAGTAATCTGCCCTCCTACGCTAAAAGCTACGACGGGCTAGCACTTCGCTACCTACTCGCACTAGACTGGCTGTGCCAGCCATAGCTCGCAGAGCGAAGGCTGGTAGTCCCGACGGGAGTC
>CAYGIM010000134.1:0-2776 GCA_964349895.1 uncultured Candidatus Peribacteria bacterium
ATTGTAACCTGCCCTATCTAAGAAATAGGCTGTATCGTCTTTATCAATAGCAAGCTGCTCAGCTCCCATTCCATTAAGATCAAAGTGAGCACCACGGAAAGGAGATATAGAGCCATCTTTACGTACAATCTCACCGCAATGCCGCCACTCAGGCTCAATACGCACCTCAATACCCTCTTCTTTCCCAAGCTTTTCAAAAAGATTTGCTATAAATTGGTGAGGATGGACTCTTTTCGTAGGAAATAACTTTGGATTCTTTTCTTGTGAAGGTTCGACACCAGAACCATCTAGGAACTCGACGTCCTCCGCTTCTCCAAGGCCCTTAAATTCATTCATGAGCAAACCATGATGTAATAAACAGCAGGAACCTATACCAAAGGGTTTGGTATGTCAAATAATGCCAAGGTTTATGAATGTATCTTATCCAGATCCCCGTGTATTACCACAGGCTCCATATCTACGATCTCATCCACATAGTGGATACGCTCGGATCTCGCGGGGATGTCCGACCACAGATACAATCGCTTCCCATGACCATAGGCAAATCCCATCTCCATCAGCGTGCTTCCGCCTATATACCCAGCGATTCCTTTCTTATCCATATTGAGTACGAGCACGGCATCTGACTCTTTGATAAAGTCCCAGTAACGCCGAATCATATCTATACTTTGGAGCTCTCGTAGAGCTATATCCCCACCCGTATCTTTTGATGTAAGGTACTCCTCGTAGTTGAGATCCCCATCAATAATCATCTGTGTGAAGTATGGGATATTCACCGTATGCCCCATGCTCTCCAGCTCTTGTTTGAGCTCGATAATCTTTGGGGTAAAATCCACGCTCGAGCAGATAGTGATGATCATAAATTATGTGTATATGTCTCTTCTATGTCCTACGTCCAAAACGGCAAACTCGTAATCATCAGAGGCTTGCTTTTCCAGCTCAAGAATCAATCTGTAATCACCGATGCGCAATCGATGTGTTGCCGGCTCAAAATCATGGAGTTGTTTCAAAACACTCATGATATCAGGATGAGATTTCAATACCTTAAGTTTTTCTGTAATTCTCTTCTGAACGACGTTAGGTAATTTTAGAAAAGCTTTCTCGGCATACGCTGTGAATACAAAGGAGATCATAGCAATTATATACGAAGTTTACTTTTGCCTGACTTAGCAGACTTCTTGTATCGATCTTTGAGTGTTGATTGATTCTTCTTCATCTCAAAGTCTTCCATATATTCCGCAATATTTGCATCACAGCCATCATAGTATGGCAGCATGACGATCTTCCCCATCCCACGGTTTGTGACCACAAATGTATTCTTGGATATCTCCTTTGATATCTCCGCAATCTTTTGTTGCGCCTGTGTAATAGTAATTATTTTAGTCATTATATAGTCTGTTATATATCTACCTATATATTAAACTATATAACTCTATTATACAACACTTCCAACTCCTGTAGACTTAGCGGCTCCTTGTAGAGCTCGTTTACCAACCAAAGTCCACTTGTCCGTATCTTTTCTTTGGGAGAAAAGTGTCCTAGCCAATTTTCCGATGGTCTACACTCATCGCACAGTGATACCGTAGAGATCAGCTTTGATTCGAGCCTGAGACGTTCTGCCTTATCTACTATTGATATCACGACAAAAGAGAAGTGTTCTTGTATATACTGTGTGACTTCTTTCTCTATAGCAAGCTGCCGGGGTACATCAATATCTGGATGTTTTTCACGAGCTACCTTGGTAGTCAGATCGACTTCCCAAGATGAGAGAAATGGATCATGACGTTGAGACAATAGAGAACGTCCAATATTCTTACGAAAGATACTTCTATCTTTATTCTCATGCAAGAAGTGTTGCTTAATCCTGGATATCAACTGGCCTTCTCCCGTGTGAGTGCCGACACGCACCACGCGATTACCACCATGTCCGGTCTCGTCCTTTTCAAACAGCAGATATACACCATCTAAGGGTAAGAGCTCTGAATCAAATGGAAATGCAAAGATAGGAAGTCCCCTAATCCACACATGAAGTTCCTGACAGGCACTAGACATACTATGCATACTTCTTTAAGAACTGCAGTTGTTTCCCTATACCCAACCCCTTAAGAGGAATTGAAACGTTTTTGAATACTGGGATCAAATACTTCCTATACTTCTCACCCGCAAGAAACACGACATGATCTTTCTCTACATCAAGCTTGCCCGAGAGTTGTCCTTTGACGTTCTCTGCCCACACCTTTATCCCTGAAGCACTCATAGTCAAAAGCGTCTGCTCATATGGTTCTACCGTTTCTTCAAGGCTAAGAAGACCGTGTTTCGCAGACAAGATAAATATAGCCGCTGGTTTGAGCGTATACGCATACTTAAGTGCATAGCGAAAAAGCGGGCTCACATACAGATCCTTTGCGGGCGAGCTCACTGCAAGCTTCTTCTTTACGCACGAGATGAGAACAATTGTTTTCATTACTCTTCTGCTACAGAAGTATGCATGACCTCTATCACGAAATCTATAAATACATCAGGGCAATCAAAGTAGAACTCTCGGTCTGACCAGCCACCAGATAAGAACTTGTGTCCTTTGCTCTCCACCCACTCTTGGATCCTGCCCAGCTCTCTCTTGGGATCATCGGAAAGAAACGCTATGTGTGAGTTGCGCTTTACCTCCATATCTTGAGGTACCTGATCCACTTCTATAAACTGCATGACCATACTGTTTCCAGTCTGCTCGCTCATAGCCCACCTCGCGCCTGGTTGCCAGTAAGCTTGTATACAATCC
>CAYGIM010000135.1:0-2770 GCA_964349895.1 uncultured Candidatus Peribacteria bacterium
GTAGTGCTCGACGTCGAGGGGCTGTCGGGGATAGGTGTCGGCCGAGAGTGTCGGGGTTCCGGCGCCGGTCACGGGAGGATAAGGCGTGGCCAGTTTCGCCGCCAATCGACGATCAAGTACCGGGCCGGCGAATAGTGGGCCGGGGGATGGCGGCGAGACGCTGGCCGCGATCTTCCACCGGGAGACGGGGCTCGACATCCGCGTCGCCGTCACCACCTTCTTCGTCGTCTTCCATCACCGGCTCTTGTGAGGGTCCGGCCGCCTGGGTCATCGAAACAGTACCCGCTAACTGAACGACCCTGGGTTTGTCCAAGACCGCTGCATTTCCTTCATGGTTTTTGACCATAAACTATTTCGTCCTTCTATCGTTGTGTATTTCCCTCTTCATAGAGAGATAATTGTGATGATAGTCAGGTTTTTGCTTTCTACAAGAGTAATTACAACTATTATAAAGAAGTTTCCTATTCCTTTGAGCGTTTCTCTTCCTCCACGACAAACTTCACGATGTCCTTTGACTCATACAGACCAATGCCCTTATCTGTATCTATATAGTATGGCACCTGCTGCTTACCGCCTTTTTCAAGCAACTCTTTGAGATACTCTGCCAAGTCGACGTCGCGCACCTCGTACTGGAGACCAAGCTGATCAAAGATCTGCATAACCCATGCACAGTAGCCACAACTCGATCGAGTATAAAGTATTTTCATCGCAGAGCTTTTAGGATTTACACATCACAGTATACTTATGAATAGTTTGCATTCACCATGAATCGTATTCATGCTCGCTCAACTCAAAAGTGCTGTGGTCATCGGCCTGGAGTGTTATGAGATTACCGTCGAGGTAGACATTACTCGCGGTATGCCTAGCTTTACGATCGTAGGATTGGGAGACACTGCGATCCAAGAATCGCGTGAGCGCATACGCAGTGCTATCAAGAACGCAGGCTTCACATTTCCTCCGTATAGGATCACCGTCAATCTCGCACCCGCGGACCTGAAAAAGTATGGGCCATCATTTGATCTGCCTATAGCGCTCGGAATACTCATCTCATCAGGACAACTTCTGATGAAAGACGAGTACAAAGATGCCCTCATGATTGGCGAGCTTGCACTCGATGGCATGATAAGACGCGTCCAAGGAGTCCTTCCTATATCTATATATACAAAGGAGCGAGATGTCCCTTACCTCGTCGTACCCAAAGATAATACGATCGAGGCAACCATCATCCCCGGCATACGCGTGATAGGCATCGAGACGCTCCGAGAATGTATAGAGATACTACAAGGCAGCAAAGAGTTCACACCTACCGAAGAGAGACCATTCGCGCCACTGCGAAAAGCCTCTCTCACCGACATCGATCACATACGAGGTCAAGATCACGCCAAGCGTGCACTTATGATAGCAGCAGCTGGTGGGCACAACCTCCTCATGACAGGACCACCGGGTAGTGGTAAGACGATGCTCGCGAAAGCATTTCAAAGTATCTTACCCGACATGACGCTCGACGAAGCTATCGAGATCACCAAGCTCTACTCGATCAGTGGCATGATCGATCCGCTTTCTCCTCTCGTATCCGAGCGCCCATTTCGCTCGGTGCATCATACCGCTTCCGATATATCTATCATAGGAGGAGGACGCACTCCAAAACCTGGAGAGATCTCACTCGCTCATCGTGGTGTATTGTTTCTCGATGAGATCGCAGAGTTTCCTCAGCACGTACTCGAGGTCCTCAGACAACCTCTCGAAGATCGTGTCGTCACGATATCTCGTGCACAAGGAAGCCTCACATTCCCGGCAGACTTTACGCTCGTCGCAGCTATGAATCCGTGCCCCTGCGGATACTATGGTGATCAAGTGAAACCCTGCTCGTGCTCACCACACACAATTCTTCGCTATCAAAAAAGACTCTCGGGTCCCTTGATGGATCGCATCGATCTGCATATCACGATTCCTCGCATTACCTACGATGAGTACCATGTCGGATCTCCTCTGCTCTCGGGTGATGCTATACGAGAAAAAGTCTCGCGAGCACGCGAGGTACAGCAAGCACGCTTTGTGCACTCAAAGGTAAAGACCAATCACGAGATGACATCCAAAGACACCGAGGTATTTTGCGAACTCAGATCAAGCGAGTGTACAGATCTTCTTTCCAAAGCAGTCGAGATGTTTCAGCTCAGTGGGCGTGCATACTATAGGATACTCAAGACAGCTCGGACGATCGCTGACCTCGACGAGAGTGATAACATACAACCACAGCACTTAGCTGAGGCTCTGCAGTATAGAAAGAAAGAGACAACGATGTTTGCATAGAAGATCTTTCCTCGGTGTCATTGCGTTGTGTGAGAAGTCAATCCAGCTGTTTGCCCAAACAAGAAATGCATTGAATGCTGAGGTGACGTAGCACCATATTAGATTAGAGAAACATTGAATGATTCTGGATTGCTTCGAGTACTCGCAATGACAAAAGCCTTACATCATGAATCATGACAAGAAAAGACGAGCACCAAAAAAGTGATAGCAAGCTATCACCTCTTTGGGGATTTAGAGTATTCATCATAGAGTTCTCCTAGAGACCTCTACCCCGTACACTCGCACCATGCATATATAACGGACAGGTTTGCAGAAATGCCCTGAGTGTATAGCACAGTGGTTTACATATGTCAACACTGTTTCATAATAACACTGCAGAAAAACCATCAGAGAAAAGGGAGAAAGTATACTCACGAAGATGATTGTTGTCTAGAGAAAGCCAATAATCATACTATAAAAC
>CAYGIM010000136.1:0-2760 GCA_964349895.1 uncultured Candidatus Peribacteria bacterium
CTATTAGTTCCTGGATTGCCACCCCCGATCGTAGTCGAGGGCAGGCTTGAGTACGCCTCGCAACCTGTCCGCCATAGCTTTAGCGAAGGCTGGATGACAGAGGGAAAGAATTACTCCTTATCCTCGTCTTCCGACTTTGTATGCTTCTCCTTTGACTTGTGGTCTTTGGAGTCCTTGTGATCATGTCCTTCATCTTTTACCTTCTTGAGCTCTTCTTCATACTTACCTTTGATCTCCATTGCCTTTGACTTGGCTAGCTCCGCAAGCTCCAAGAGCTTTGCTTGTGTCTGCTTCATCTTCTCGAGACCTTGCTCACGGATATCATGAGTCATACTTTCGAGGCGCTCCTTTCCACCCTCGATCACATCATGTACCTCTTCTGAGTCGATAAACTTCTTTGCAGCTTTGTACTCATCTTTTACAACAGCTGAAAGCTCCTTGATAAATACCTCTAGTGGAGTCTTACCCTCATCCGCTGCCTTCATCATCTGCTTGCGTAGATCTGAGCCACGCTTTTTTGCAAACAACAGTCCCATAGTCTTACCTACAGCTGTACCTACCATTGCACCTAGGAATAGTCCTGATCCAAATCGCTTTGACATATATAGAGGGGTTACTAGATAAGATTACTTCTATCTTCTCAGACTGAGAGATTATTTGCAACAGCTTCCCAGTTGACGGTATGAAACCAACTGTCGATGTACTCCGCACGACGGTTTTGAAACTTGAGATAGTATGCATGCTCCCAGACATCGAGAACCAAGAGTGGTTTGAGACCATCAGCTAATGGGCACCAGTGATCTGGCTGTGAGAGGATCTCCATCTTTCCTTCTTTGTTGAGAATCAACCATGCCCAGCCACTCGCGAAGTGCCCTACGGCTTTTGCTGCAAACTGATCTCGGAATGCATCGAAGCTGCCAAATGCTTCTGTAAGCTTCTGCCCAAGCAACTCTGGCATAGCCTGATCAAAGTTTGGAGACATGATACTCCAGAAGAAGTTGTGGTTGTACGTCCCTCCCCCGTTGTTGCGCACCGCTGTCTTGATATCATCGGGGTGACTTGGGATCTGCCGACAGATCTCTTCCAGGCTCAGTGAGCTCAGCTCTGGGTGTGTAGCAAGAGCCGTATTGAGTTTGTCTACATAGCTCTGGTGATGCTTGCTATGATGGATCTCCATCGTCTTGGCGTCGAGGTGTGGCTCGAGCGCTGCATATTCATATGGTAGTTTGACGAGTTCGTGTTGCATATCAGTGGTGTTAAATACTATGTCCATGCTAATGCAGTTTTGGGCTTTTGTAAAAGCACAAATGGCTTTATGTCTTGACGCTCAGCCTCTTCATGACTAAGTTGTATGGGTATTTGAAACTATCATCATGACACATACCCTCAGGTTAAACAATATAGGTGTTTCGCTGGATCAGAAAGAGATCATCCAAGGCCTCTCTCTTTCTGTAAATTCGGGAGAGATCCATGCACTCATGGGGCCAAATGGCTCAGGTAAGAGCACGCTGACCAAAGCCATCATGTCTCACCCAAGCTACCGGATATCAGCAGGTCAGATTTTTTTTGACGAAGAAGACATTACCGAGCTTGAGACCTACAAAAAAGCTCTGAAAGGTATCTTCATAGGCTTTCAGTATCCAACCGAAATCGCCGGCATATCGATAGCCAACTTCCTCAAGCACGTAGCAGATGCTCGACTCAAGAAGCTTGACCCGGAAGCCAAGCCCATAGCCCCAGGAGCGTTTATGAGTGAGCTGAGGAAGCTCGCAACCAAGCTAGGTATCGAGCAAGACTGGCTAGGACGAGGACTCAATGAAGGTTTCTCTGGAGGTGAGAAGAAGAAGCTCGAGCTTCTAGCGCTTGCTACCCAAAAGCCAAGCTTCGCCCTTCTCGATGAGATCGACTCGGGCCTCGACGTCGATGCACTCAAGACGGTGTCAGAGAGTATCAGCGCTTTGAAAGAGGAGCTGAACCTCGGTATCGTGATAATCACCCACTACGAGAGATTACTCGAGTATGTACGTCCTGACTTCGTACACATCTTTTTCGAAGGCAGAATAGTAAAGTCAGGATCACACGATCTCGCTAGGTATATAGAGGAGCACGGGTATAATGAGTTCATAAAGTAATATATACCATTACGAAGAGTACTTAACCTTACTTCACACCCAATCGGGGATGACAATCCATCCCGTCATCCCGGAGTACTCATCCGGGATCCAGAAAAAAAGATACCTGGATTGCTTCGAGTACTCGCAATGACAGATAAATACTTCTCCTCAACATAAAGAAAATCAACCATATGTCATACTCACCACCCAAGTCTCGGAAGATCCACGAATTTCGCACAGACACAACATCTGTGTTTGTTTCCGATAAGGGTCTGCATGAGAAACTGATCAGAGAGATCTCTGGACAAAAAGAAGAGCCAGCATGGATGCTCGACTTCCGTCTCAAGTCATACCAGCTTTTTCTAGAAAAGCCTATGCCGACGTGGGGAGCAGACTTGAGCGGTATCGACTTTGAGAACATCCACTACTATATCAAACCTCAAGACAGATCTCAGACCAGCTGGGACGATGTACCTGACGAGATCAAAGAAACATTTGAGAAGCTAGGCATCCCAGAAGCAGAGCGCAAGTTCTTGGCCGGAACGGGAGCACAGTTTGAGTCTGAGGTGGTATACCACTCTCTCCAAGAGTCTCTGGAAAAGCAGGGCGTGATATTTGAGTCGACGGATATTGCACTCAAAAAGTA
>CAYGIM010000137.1:0-2753 GCA_964349895.1 uncultured Candidatus Peribacteria bacterium
ATATTTCCGCGCTCACCTACCGAAGGTGGACGCTTAAAAGTAACAACATAACAAACTAAATATGGCTGAAGGAAAATTCCAACGCAACAAGCTACATGTGAATGTAGGTACTATCGGTCACGTGGATCATGGTAAAACAACATTAACAGCAGCTATCACTACATGTGCAGCAAAATACTGGCCAGGTGGTGTAAACAAAGCCGTTGCTTTCGCGAGCATCGACAACGCTCCTGAAGAAAGAGAACGTGGTATTACTATCGCAACATCTGATCAAGAGTATGAAACAGAAAAGAGACATTACGCTCACGTGGATTGTCCTGGACATGCCGATTACGTAAAGAACATGATCACTGGTGCCGCTCAGATGGACGGTGCTATCCTTGTAGTATCTGCAGCAGACGGTCCGATGCCACAAACTCGTGAACATATCCTTCTTGCTCGTCAGGTAGGTGTTCCAAAAATCGTTGTGTTCTTGAACAAGATGGACATGGCTGATCCGGAAATCGCTGAGTTGGCTGAAATGGAAGTGCGTGAACTATTGAGCAAATACGAATTCGACGGAGACAATACTCCAGTTGTAAAAGGTTCAGCTCTTAAAGCGTTGGAAGGTGAAGAACAATACCAAGAAAAAATCAAAGAACTTCTTGAAACTCTTGATTCATATATTCCAGATCCAGTTCGTGAATTGGACAAACCATTCCTTATGTCTGTTGAAGACGTATTCTCTATCAAAGGTCGTGGTACTGTAGCTACAGGAAGAATCGACACTGGTGTAGTAAAGGTTGGTGAAGAAGTTGAAATCATTGGTATCAAAGATACAAGAAAAGTAGTAGTTACTGGTGTGGAAATGTTCAAGAAAGAACTTGATCAAGGTCAAGCTGGTGACAACGTAGGTCTTCTACTTAGAGGTATTGAAAGAGAAGAAATCGAACGTGGACAAGTTATCGCAAAGCCAGGTTCTATCACTCCTCATACAAAATTCGAAGCTGAAGTTTACATCCTTACTAAAGAAGAAGGTGGTCGTCATACTCCATTCTTCAAAGGTTACAAACCTCAGTTCTATATCAGAACAACTGACGTAACTGGTGACGTAGAATTGCCAGCAGACGTAGAGATGGTTATGCCTGGTGACAACGTTAAATTCGTTGTTAAGCTAGGATGTCCTATCGCTCTTGATGCCAGCACTCGTTTCGCTATCCGTGAAGGTGGTAGCACAGTAGGCGCAGGAGTAGTGAGCAAGATTATTGAATAGATACCGTAGCGCAGCGAAGGTATCTGTGCGTCGGCCCCCGAGCCCGCAAGGGCGAGCAAACCGGCCGACATAGCAATAAAATTCGTTCCGCGAAGCGGAACACACCTTATCCCAAAATTCAAAAGCCCCGTCACAACGATGGGGCTTTTTTGTTATATCTTTTCGTGACGTCACAAAAGCTAGCAACCAGCCGGAAAATCACGGGAATTTAAATACCTTCCCACTTCCGCTAAAAACCTGTTCCGATTCATTCTAAAAGTATCGCCTGTAGAATGAGCCACCGTAATCCCATGTTTGCCCAATTTATCAACATCCATTTCATCAAAATCCGGAGCATTCTCCCCAATCGCAACGATGAAGATATCTTCGCCTTCAAAAGAGACATCAACTTCAACACTACCTTCGACAGCGAGCACAGAAGCAAACCACTTCCCCGCCTGTCGAGACAATTGCTTCAATTCAGCTTCTGCAACTTCCAAATCTGTCGCGCACAAGCTAGTCACCTGATCACCGAGCATACCCCTCATTTCAGCCGGCACGTCAACATTTCCTGCCAGTGGCAAAGCGACAATTCCAGGAGGCGCTTGATACCCCTCAAGCCTGGATAAACCACCGGAAGCCACCATCGCCCTATAATCTTCGATACCAAGTTCGGCAGTAAAAGCCATAGGATCAAGACCATCATTTGTTTCAGCACCCATAAAATTTTAGTTAAATTAATTATGCAACCTCCTGAATCGGACTTTCAGCAGCCCTAGCAACTGTTGACCTTAAAGTGCTGAGGTCGCCCTGCAAAGCTTTTTCCCTCATATCTCTCGCATGCAACAATGCCAACAACTGGTAAGGATTTACACCAAGCGAAGTATCCTGAAAATTCAAAACTCTCACACCATTATGAAACAAGGTTAAAGCACACGCGCGAAGATCTTCAGTATCAAAAAAATTATCAACAATAACAAGTGAAATATCATTTTCGCCAAATTCAACAACAACTTCAATATTAGCCAAACTCTTGGCCGCATCCACAAGCAAATCCCGTCTTTCATCAGTTAAAGCACAACCAAATTCGTCATGTGTTCTTCTTTCGTAAAAACTTATCAATGGAGCGCTCAAAATGTCCGCCAACAAAGCACCAGTTTTATTTTCAAAAAGCCTATGAGCATTATCACGTTTCGCCTCAAAACCCCTTCTTGGCGCAACCATCAAATCATACAAAGCGTAAACATCCAAATCGACAAGATCATACAAATCACCTACTTGGTCAACCCTTTGATTAGCTATATCTAAACTATTTGCCGGACAATGCCTCATGACTCTGTTAGTTAAGGCCACAATTTACCAAATATTTGACAAAAAACAAACAAAAAGATATAAATCACCTACAAAATTCTTTTCTTGATTTTAAGAAAAGACTCGTCCACAAGACGGGACAGCCCCGAGAAATATTCTCTTCCAAAAAGCTTTTCCACAAAAGCCGGGCTGTAAACGCACCGGCATATTT